>NZ_PKHE01000011.1:0-54894 GCF_002847645.1 Falseniella ignava | reverse complement strand
ATCAATCGATTGATCTGTCGTCTGGATAAGTTTAATTCCACTTCAGCACGAGCTTTGGATTTCCGTCCATTGACGACAGCTTTGATGATATTATATTTATGTGTCTCATTCATGTTAAGATAATCCTCCATTGAGATCCCTCCTTAGATTTAATATACACTAAAGTGGGACATTTTCATTTACGGTTACTTGAGACATTATCATTTGTGGACGAGATGACACTATCTTAATTCAAAAAAGCGCTTGCAAATTAGGTAAAACAGCTATATTATATAAGTGACTTTAAAAATTAGGAAGGAGGGACGATCATGAGTGAGATTGAGAAGCTTCAGAAATTACCTGAGAGAGTCGAGTGCGCCGAGGATCCAGCATGGACATTTATTTGTATTTCAACCGCGAAGAAATGCCAAGTCGATGGTTGAGACGAATCAGATCGAATCTCTCGCACCCGCCATACTTTCGTATGCAGAGAATTTAGTAATTGAATATTAAAAGTTTTAAATTCAAGCTTATAATGACTTTTCTAGGAATTATGAGCTTGTATTTATATCAAGAAATTCTACTTATTTAGGTTGAAAGGAGAAGAGATATTGAATGCCACCTATGAATTTCCCCAACTAGATTCTAAGATATTACTTAATCAATCAGATGTGACTCATGAACCAGATATATTTCCTGATGATTTTAATTCTACGGAGCTTGTGGAGCATGATGATTTTTTATACTATTCACCCCCATCGGTTCCATTGCCGCGACAAGGATTTAAAATTCATGTCTCATGCACATTGGAGAACTATCAGCAAATACTTAACACCGTCTCAGAATATTGTTATCAGAATGCTCTATCCTTCAAGTACATCTCAACTGTAGCTCAATTGTCCGTGATGCTCTCGTCATTAGTTGAACGGAGCAGTGGTGGGAAGTTTATAACGATATACCCTTGCAACGAGTCCGACTTTATTAAGCATATGAAAGCACTAGATGAGCGATTAATACCGTTCGAAGGACCTAAGATTATGTCCGATCGCCGACTTCATTCGGATAATAAGGTCTTACATTACCGTTACGGAATCATAAATGGAACTCAAGAAGACTACATAATAGATTCTGATGGAAATCACCACCCCGATTCTCGGGTGCCTTATTACGATTTACCAAGTTTTGTCTCGGACCCTTTCGAATTATCTATTCCTCAACCTATAATGATTTCTAAAGAAATCCTGATTCATTCCGCAATACAATTGAAGTTTTCTGGGGGAGTTTATGTTGGAACCTATCGGAATCAGGAATGCATCATTAAGGAAGCTAGAGATAATACTTATAAGATTGATGGAATGGATTCAATCCGTTTAAAGTTAAACGAGAAAGAAATCATCCTACAACTACAGCCACATACGAATTGTGTTCCTGAGTTTATTCTCGATTTCTATGAGGAGAATAATTATTATCTTGTTGAGGAGATAAAGCCTGGGCAAACGATTCAAGAATGGCGAGAAGAACATTACCTGGCATGGGATTTCGATAATGTACTTGAAATTATCACTCATGCTATCGATACAATAGCACTCATTCACGATCAAGGTATATGTATTGGGGATCTCTCGCAGAATAATATATTGATTGATGGTACAGATGTATATTTCATTGATTTGGAACAGGCTTATTGTTATCGAGACAATCAAATGAAGTTTACTTTTTTTAGTGCAGGATATTTCGATGAGCGTATGCAAGCTTTGGATGGATTTACCCGTGACTGGATACAGATGGCGTATGTGATCATGAGCTTATTTAACAAAGTAAACTTCCGTATTTCGTTAATGGATAATCCAACTATCGAGTTGTTTCGAACCGATGCAATTGAACTCGGTATTCCCAGTAATATCGTGGCATTAGTCGACTACTTATTTCGGTCATCAGACAAAGATATAGATTTGATGAGGGATATATTGAATAGAGACCCGTCTTGTACCGGACAAGTACAAACATCCCCTATTACAACATCAGAGCTTTACCAAAGGATTTTTACATCACTTCATCATTCATTGCGTCACAATGATTTTCCGGTCTGCTTCCCTCAAAGAGATCATAATGCACTTTTTAACGGTAGGATGGGTGCTCTTTATGCCTTAAATAGTGTTATAACGGATGAAGAAATTAAAGAAGTAATGGAAGGGAATGCACTAGGTATTCTAACGTGTCTTTATTTAATGCATCAGACTAAATCAAACGTAGATTATTCTCAATGGGAACAATTATTAATTCGTCAATTATCGAAGAAATTCTCTAGAGAAACTCTGCCTGAAACGATTGGGGTTTTTGACGGTATTTCTTATTTAGCCATTCTTGCTTCAAGGCTATATGCTGATACTCATAATGACCTATACTTACAGATTGAGAAGGAATGCCGTGATTCTCTCATTTCTGAAGTTGATCGTAGAATAAAATTAAATAATTTGAAGTATAGCCTATATGATGGACTATTAGGGTTTTTATATTATTTATCCGATTCCGCGTCAGCTCAACTTAAGACGGAGAATGAACGTTTGTTTCGTACACATATCCAAGACGTTATGATTAAAGGTATTTCAAAGACGAACTTATCTTACGGGCTGCGATTAAATCAAAACTCTTTGATACTTTCTCCGTACATTCATAATGGAATAGCAGGACTCATTCTGACACTTATCAATTTCAGAAACAAATTCATATCCTCAGATTATGATGAATTCATACTTAAGGTCAGTGAAAATTTATATAGACCGTGTCAGAATGGATCATTGCTTTATGGAAGCGCTGGCATTGGCTGGTGTGCACTATCGTTATATGAGACGTATGGAAATGATAAGTACTTAGAAATGGCTAAAGAAGTCAATAAATCATTGGGCAGCTTTATAGTTTCAATCAATGATCGGCTCTTTATCCTTTCTCCTACTTATAAAAATGTTGGTTTGGACATAGGTTATGGTCTGACGGGAGTGTATCTCTATTTAGAAAGGGCGATGAAATATGAGTAATCGAAAGAAGTTAAGGGTATGGCTGAAACCGTATTGGCTCGGTATACTATGGGGCATTGTTCTTGCGATTGTGAATTCTGTAGGAGTCGTACTCGCTTCACTGAGTGTCGCGAATATACTGAATGCGATTATTGAAGCTGACTTGGATATGTTCTATCGCTATTGCCTCATTTCTTTAGGATTATTCTTACTCTCTATTCTGGCAGATTATCTCTATGACCGGAATAGTGCCCGCATCAAAGCCAATGTGGCCTATGATATTCGCATTTCAGGGATTGATGCAATTCAATCCTCGAGTTACCAAGCGTTCAGTCAACGAAAATCCGAAGATTATGCGGCGATGATGGTGACTGATTTAGATATCATCTCGACGCGCATTCTGAATAATTATTTCCGTCTGATTAGCAATATTTGCAATCTATTAGCGAGTATCCTAGGGTTAATTTATCTGCATTATTCCTTGCTGATTGCCACATTTGTGCTTGCAGTCATCATGTTTACACTGCCTGGTTTATTCCAAGGCCGCATGCAAGTGCTTGCTCAGAATGTTGCCGACCGGAACAACCATTTACTTCAAGTGGCGACCCATTGGTTGGGTGGATTCCGAACCCTGAACGACTATGACAGTAGAGATCTAATAGGCCACCATATCACTCAACCCACGAGCGATGTGAAAGATGCGGTGATTCAAGACGAGTATATGCAAGCCACCGTCAGTATGATTTCAGGGATATTATCCATGCTCGCTCAAGTGTTGCTCATCATCTTGACAGGGTACCTATCGTTGCAGAATATTGTGACACCAGGGGCCGTGTTAAGTACGGGTAACTTAGCGGGAATGATTTTTGGGCCATTGAGCATCATTATCAACTATTACGTCCAATTCCAAGCAGGGTTTGGTACGTTAGATAAAGTGGAACAAGTCTATCGTAGTTTAATCCCGACGGATGAGCCGTCGGCGGCGATAAACTCAGGCGACGCCTTCCAGCTGCAGTCCAGCGATTTGTCCGTTGAGTTCGAAGATGGCAGACGGGTATCTATACCTGATGTTCAGTTCAATACGGGAAATAATTATGCTATTGTAGGTGAATCAGGGGTAGGTAAATCGGTCTTCCTCAATCTCATTGCCAAGAACTTAAATAACTATCAAGGAAGTTTACGATTGAATGGAGAAGAATTAGCGAATTTATTGGAACGAGATGTAAAAGACCATATCTCCTATGTCCCGCAATCCACGTATCTTTTCAATATGACCGCTAAGGAGAATATCCTCTTAGGGAACCCGGACGCGACCGAAGAAGAGTATCAACGGGCCGTGGAGAATGCAGGGTTGGAGTCAACATTCGCCTCGTGGCAAGACGGGGATCAGACCATTATTGGTGACTCCGACACCTCTGTATCTGGAGGTCAGGCACAACGCATCGGGATTGCGCGCGCCTTGATTGACAATAAGCCGATTATGCTGTTTGATGAAGTGACTGCAAACTTGAATTCGGAAGTGGCTATAGACATTGACCGTGTCATCGCCCAGATTCCCAATCGGATGAAACTATCGGTGACCCACCATGTCAATGAGATGAATCGCCCGCTGTATGATGAGATTATTTCGTTTGATCGATAATATTCCAAATGACCTTCACTGTATCATTTAGTCAAGATACTCCAGCCTGATGGCTGGAGTTTTTCATTATTTAAGGTTGTGTGTAAGCATAGTCTATCATCGGTTATTGAAATCTAATAGAGTGAAACCAGTCTTCATAACGAAAGATAGAGGCGACGAAGCGAATGCTCGCTGTCAAAGACACCGGTTAAAATATGGAATCAATGAAACTGGGTTCAGGGGAAATATGAAAAAGTATGGTAGAGGGAAACCAACAATAATTTGACACTATCTTTAGAAGTGATAATGTGTACAAACGGGAGTTTTATGCTATAATAAGAGTATAATATGATAGAGGAGGCTTAATTCTATATGAATTATTCAGTTCTTAAAGCAGCAAGTTACATTCTGGCACATACCCCAGATATGGTGGGTGAAGGTGGTACAACCATCTCAACTGAGAGAGTTACGGCACCTGATAGTGAGTATCTAAAAACTTACGAGAAATATTTAAGAAGAGATTTCAATGATATCGTAAATTATGCTCCAAACCAAACTTATATTGGTAATTACCATTACAAAGAGCTTAGTGAATTACCAGAGCCATGGCATGAAAACTTATTAGAAAATCAATCTCGTTTCAGTGATACGGGCGAGATTATGCCGCAAATGGAATTTTATGCATTATTATCTATCGTTGATGTTTTTGACTTAGTATTCCTAGAAGAAGAATTTGCAGAAAAAGCAAAAGCTGAGTTAGCGAAACATGAATTATTCAAAGACCGTGTAGACGAAGTTGACCAAGTTCACGATCTTGAATGGATTAAAAAACATATTGAAGAAGTGGAAGCAACGCCATTATATCACGAAGGTGAAGTAGTAGGTTGTGTGCTACGCGCTCACGAAGTTGACCCTAACTTAACTTCTCACATTATTATGGAGAACTTAGTATGTAAGGCTTCAGGTGTCTTAGCAGCACTTAACTTATTAAAACAAGAAGGAATTAACGCAGAAGATATCGACTATGTGATCGAATGTTCTGAAGAAGCGATTGGTGACATGAACCAACGTGGTGGTGGTAACATGGCGAAATCAATCGCAGAAATTTGCCACATCAAAAACGCAACAGGTTCTGACTTGCGTGGATTCTGTGCGGCACCTACGCATACATTATTAGCAGCAGCTTCTCACGTATCAGCTGGAACATTCAAGAACGTTCTAGTTGTATCAGGTGGTTCAACAGCTAAGTTAGGTATGAACGGTAAATCTCACGTTGGTAAAGATATGCCAATTCTTGAAGACTGTGTTGCAGGTCTTGCTTTCTTAGTAAGTGAAAATGATGGCGTACATCCTGTAATTCGTCACGACGTAACAGGTCGTCACGTTGTAAACTCAGGATCATCTCCACAACACGTTACACAAGCTTTAGTAGCAGACGCATTAGCGAAAGAAGACTTAAAAGTTCAAGATGTGGACGTTTATGCTTCTGAATTACAAAACCCTAATATTACGGTTCCAGCTGGTGCAGGTAACGTACCATTAGCGAACTTGAAGATTATTGGTGCGATTGGGGTAGTACGTAAAGACTTAGAACGTACTGAATTACCAGAATTTATTAATAGCAAGTCAGTTCCAGGTTGGGCACCTACTCAAGGACATATCCCTTCAGGTGTTCCATACTTAGGCTATGCATTACATGACTTAGTTGAAGGTGACTTAAACCGTGCGATGATTATCGGTAAAGGATCATTATTCTTAGGTCGTATGACAAACTTATTCGATGGTGTCTCTGTAATGATTGAGCGTAATAGCGATAAGTTTGCTTCAACAGGCGTTGATTCAGACCTGAAAGAAACTGTTAAGACTGAAGTAGCAGCAGCTTTACGTGACTTCGCTGCGAACTTCTCAACAGAAGACTAATTGAATATAGGAGGAGATTTATTTGTCAAATCAAGTTAAAGAGACGATCAAAGAAGTCTTCAATGACTTGGCTAATGCGCTTGAAACAGGCGAATTAGGCGAGAAAATTAAGATTGGTCTTACTATTAATGGTAGTGAGCTTGGTTACGATGTAATGAAGCAAGCTGCTTATACAGTGAAAGATAAAGGACTATTTGATGTAGTCACAATTGGTACAGCACAAGACTGGACTGCTGATTTTGAACATTATGAAGCGACTACTGAAGAAGAAGTAGAAGCTAAGCTAGATGAGTTATTAGCAGATCAAACCATTCAAGGTAGTGTAACATTACACCACCCATTCCCAGTAGGCGTAGCAACCGTTGGACGAATTGTGACACCTGCTTTAGGTAAGCCGATGTATATCGCGACAACCACTGGTACGACAGCAACTGTACGTACCGAAGCAATGGTGCTTAACACAATTAACGGTATTGTTGCAGCTAAAGCTGCTGGCGTCGAAAACCCAACGGTGGGTATTTTAAATGTCGATGGCGCAAATACGGTTGAGCGTGCATTACGTAAATTAAACGAAAATGGTTACCCAATTAACTTTGGTGAATCTCAACGTAGCGATGGTGGTACCGTTCTTCGTGGTAATGACGTATTAATGGGTTCTGTTGATGTATTAGTCACAGACTCATTAACAGGTAATATCTTGATGAAATTATTCGGTGCTTATACTTCAGGTGGAAACTATGAAGTAAGTGGATCTGGTTATGGTCCTGGTATTGGTGATGGATTTAAAGAAAATATCTGTATCGTATCACGTGCGTCTGGTGCTCCTGTTATTGCAGGTGCTTTAGAGTATGCTTATGAAGTGGCTAAGGGTGGCTTAGCAGACGTAAGCAAACGTGAATATGACCTAGCTAAACATGCTGGCTTGAATGAAATTCGTGAATCGCTTCAACCAAAAGCCCCTGCAGCTGAAGAAGAAGTAAAAATGCCTGAGAAAGAGATTGTCACAGCACAAATCAACGGTATTGATGTTCTTGATCTTGAAGAAGCGGTTAAAGCTCTTTGGAAAGAAGGCATCTATGCTGAAAGTGGTATGGGATGTGCAGGACCAATCGTTCTAGTTAGCGATGCTAACCTAGATAAATCAACAGACATTGTTAAAGAAAAAGGATTTCTATAGTTAGATTCCTAGGGCAAGTGTGATAGAGGCACTTGCCTTTTTTATATTCTGAAATTGAAGGAGGGTTTTGATGATTTATTTAGATAATGCAGCAACCACCTTACGTAAACCACAAGTTGTCATCGATGCAGTAGTACATGCCTTAAGTACCTTAGGAAATGCGGGACGTGGAGCAACGGAAGAGTCGTTGAATTCTGCCAGAATGATTTACGAAGCACGTCATCAAATTAATCGGTTAATCAACGGAGTTTCGCCTCAGCACGTTGCATTTACATCGAATATTACGGAATCATTAAATATTGCGATTCAAGGTCTGTTCCTGCCAGGCGATCATGTTATTACTACGATGATGGAGCATAATTCTGTCTTACGTCCGCTTTATGCTCTTGAAGAACAGGGACTAGAATTAACTATTATCCCTGCTAATAAAAGTGGAAATATTGATCCGAAAGCCATCGAAGCGCAGTTGCAACCTAATACCAAGGGGATTGTCGTAACACATGCTTCAAACTTAACGGGTAATATCAATTCCTTAAATGAGATTGGTAAAATAGCACAAGCTCATGACCTATTATTGATTGTAGATGCGGCACAAACATTGGGCGCCTATCCCGTTGATGTTCAAGCGATGCAATGTGATGTTCTATGTTTTACTGGACATAAATCACTGCTTGGGCCTCAAGGGACTGGGGGGCTTTATGTTCGCCCCGGCTTAGAGATTAGACCACTTAAAAGCGGTGGTACAGGCGTTGAGACATATAATAAGCGACAACCTCAGCAAATGCCAACTCACTTAGAAGCTGGTACGATGAATGGTCATGGTATTGCGGGGCTATTAGCTGGAGTTAAATACGTGCAAGATTATGGCGTTGAAAAGATACATCAAGAGGAAATGCAATTATGGCAACAAATGTATCAAGGCATCAAAGATATTGATAATGTGAGCATTTACGGAGATGTCGCAACGACCGCACGCTGCCCAGTATTGACATTAAATATTGGTGATTTAGATTCATCAGAAGTAGCGGATATCTTATTAGAAGATTATGACATCGAGGTTCGCTCAGGCGGACATTGTGCACCACTAATGCATGAAGCATTAGGGACGGTTGAGCAAGGAGCCGTGAGATTTAGTTTTGGACATTTTACTACGCCCGAAGAAGTGACGATTGCTATTCGAGCAGTTCAAGAGATTGCTCAGCAAGTAGCGCAATAGTTGGTCAAATTTACTTTGTTGTGTTATAATTCACATATCAATTAGAAAGGATGATTCGATGAAATTTATTCGAAAAATTGCCGTCGCTTTAGTTGCTTTTACAATGTTAATGGGATCACTTATTCCATTCACTTCAGTGAAAGCAGAAGAAAAAGAGTTTGAAGGTCGCACCTTGAATGTTGTTGCAACAAGTGAGGCTTATAAACCACTTTTTGACTTGTTTACAGAAAAAACAGGTGCGGAAGTTGAATTCTTATCAATGTCCAGTGGCGAAGTTTTAGCTCGAATTGAAGCGGAAGGAAAATCAATGGCTGATGTATGGTTTGGTGGTGGACTTGATGCATTCCAATCCGCTAAAGAAAAAGGATACCTTGAAAAGCACGAACTTGAAAATCCAGATGTCGTAGATTCACGCTTCTATGATGAAGATGGTTTCTGGTTTGCAAAAGGTTTAACGGTCGTAGGATTTTTAATTAATAATGACAATATTGAAGAGTTAGGATTAGATGTTCCTACTTCATGGGCTGATTTAGCGGATCCACAATACAAGGATGAAGTCATTATGAGTGATCCATCCGTATCTGGAACAAACTATGCAGCTGTTAAAGGCTTATTAGACCTATTCGGTGAAGAAGAAGGTTGGGCATATCTTGAGAAATTAAATGAAAATATACCATTCTATGGTAAACGTGGTAAAGACCCAGAAGAGAAAACATTACAAGGTGAATTTACGATTGGTATTATTCCAGCAGATAAAAAATCATTTGATTTAGCTGAAGATAATAACTTAACAGTTGTTTACCCTGAAGATGGTATTCCATGGGTACCAGAAGGAGTAGCGATGTTTGCTAACTCAGAAAACACTGATGTTGCACATGCATTTATCGACTTTATGTTAACGGAAGAAGCACAAAAAATTATTGCTGAAGTTGACGGTAAAGATAGTGCACAATTGATTGTAGAAGGTGTTGAAGGTTTTGATTTAGGTCTTCCAGTTGATAAATTAGTTGAACAAGATTTATTAACATTTGGTTCTTCACGTGAGTCAATTCTTTCTCGCTTCACAGAGATTGCTGGATCTAAATTAGACGAACAATAAGATTGATTTATAGCCAATACAATAAAGCTTGAATCATTTAACCGAACTTTCCAAAGTTTGTATTATCATAAGTCATTATGGTAAATTTTAAGCAAGCTGTTTGGGGAGTTCGGTTTTTTATCAGGTCTAGAGCAAGCGATTTTATTATTAGCAGGAAGGAAGAGATCATTCGATGCATCGAGCTCAAAAAACGAGTCGTTTCAATCAATGGCTTGATCGTTTTATTTTATTGATGTTAGTTTCACTCGTACTTATTTTTATATTATATCCATTTATTCAAGTTATTATTCGGAGTTTTTATTCTGATCAGGTTTTTGATTTTACGTATTATCGACATCTTTTTGAGAATCCAACGTTGATTACTAACTCCTTAAAGCTTGCTTGCATCACGACCATCCTATCGCTTATTTCGAGTCTGGCGGTGGCACTCTATTACTATTTATCGCCTGAAAGTATCCGAAGAGTGGTCAGTATCATTTTAGGGGTTACGATGATTAGTCCGCCATTTGTCACGGCGTTAAGTTATATTACGTTATTTGGTCGTCGCGGTTGGATTACTTATGGAATATTCAAGTTGCGACTGATGCCTTATGGTATGTGGGGGGTCGCGTTGATGCAAATGCTTGGTTTTTTATCGATGAATAGTTTGATTTTGATTAGTTCGTTAAATCAATTTGACGAAGATATCATCAAAAGTGCACGTTCCTTACACGCATCAACAACTCGGACGATTATCGATATTATTCTACCAAATATAAAGCCGGCCATAATGGTTGCGACATTTCTGACTTTTATTCGGACGTTAGCAGATTTTGGTACGCCAACCATTATCGGAGGGAATTTTACGACGTTGGCAACAGAGGGTTACCTTTCAGTTATTGCGCAAGGAAATTTTCAAAAGGCAGCTACGATTAACGTATTAATCTTAATTCCTGCGATTGTTATTTTCTTAATATATAATCGACAATTGATGGGAAGTGTGTCATCTAGTCAAAAAGTAGATCAATCCAATGGTAATTTACCGCGAAAAGGATGGCTATTTCAGATCTTGAGGTTCGTTGCTATTTTTATGCTAGTTTGGATTTCGCTTCAATATTTAACCATTTTACTTTCAGCGTTTACAAAAATGCAACAAGGACAGCGCATCCTCACGTTAAGCAACTTTAAAGAAGCGATGCCCTATATCGACTCCACGATTTGGCGCAGTGTTCGATTCAGTCTGATTGCAGCTTTCTTCGGTAGTATCTTTGGATTACTGATTGGGTACTACGGTGTGATTCGAGAAGTTAAGATTATGAAATGGATTGATTTTATTGCGACATTACCTTATGTAATTCCCGGAACCTTTTTTGGGCTAGGCTATATTTTAGCGTTTAATCATCAGCCACTCTATTTAATCGGTACGGCGACGATCATTGTGACGAATGTATTGTTTAAGCAGTTACCTTTCTCGAGTCAGATGGGGAAATCAACGATGCAAGCAATCGATCGTAATACGTTGCGAAGTATTCAAGACTTAGGTGGAGAGTTTAGTGATGTCATTCGAGATGGTATTTTGCCGTTATCGATTCATGGGCTAATTTTGTCATTTATGAATGCTTTTATTAGTACGATGACTACCTTAGGTTCAATTATATTCTTAATGTATCCACGTCACAAAGTATTAACCATTGTCATGTTTGATGTGATTGCGCGAGGTCGATATGATATTGGATCGGTCATCGCTTTCTATATTATGATTATTTGTATTTTAGTTTATTTAAGTATCAATCGATTAGCAAAGTGGGTGAAGTAAAATGTTTCTAGAGGTTAATCAGCTTAATAAATTTTACGGCTCGAATCAAGTTTTGCATGATATTCACTTTGGCGTAGAAGAAGGGAAACTATTGTGTTTACTCGGACCTTCAGGATGTGGTAAGACTACGATTCTAAATGCAATTGGTGGTTTTTTGACAGATTATACGGGGGATATTATTATCGATGGGCAAAATATTTCATCACTACCACCAGAGTCACGTCCTGTATCAACGGTCTTCCAGTCATATGGCTTGTTCCCGCATTTAACGGTCTTAAATAATGTTGCATATGGGTTAAAATTTCAAGGTTATTCGAAAGAAGAACGAATACAAAAAGCAGAAGCAATGCTTGAAATTGTGGGATTGTATAATCACCGACATAAACATATTCACCAATTATCAGGGGGGCAACAACAACGTGTTGCTTTGGCCCGTAGTTTAGTGGTCGAACCCAAAGTATTGTTACTGGATGAGCCTTTAAGTAATTTGGATGCAAAAATGCGATCGAATTTGAGGTTGGAGATCAAATCGATCCAACAACGGTTGAACATTACAACCATTTTAGTAACCCATGATCAACAAGAAGCCTTCGAAATGGCAGATCAAATTGTACTGCTTAATCAAGGAAGAATCGTTCAGACAGGAGACCCACGGGAAATATACGATCAACCGGCAAATGATTTTGTCGCTAATTTTGTCGGGGAAATGAATAAAATTGATCACCATTTTATTCGACCAGAAAGATTAGAAATTACCGATCAAGGCGTTCCGATGACGATTGATCAAATCATTTTTCAAGGTGAAACCCTGAAAATCTATGCATCGAATCAAACTTATCAGAATGTAGAGATCACCGTTTTAAATCAAAAGATGTATCAAGTAGGACAAAAAATTTATGTTCAAGGATTCGAGGAATTAATCGAGATAAAATCTTAGGAGGTTATAATGAAAGTATTACATGTTTTAGCGCAATTACCTGTACGCACAGGCAGTGGTGTTTACTACACGAATCTAATCGATGGTTTAAGTCATGATACTGATTTGATTCAAGGAGCAATCTATGGGATTCAATCTCCTTACCAGGTTGATTTGAATGTTGCTTATGAAAATCCGGTTGTGTTTAAAACTGAAACACTCCCTTTTCCAATTGCAGGGATGTCTGATGAGATGCCTTACGAGAATACAGTTTATAGTCAAATGACCGATGCGATGGTCGAACAATGGCAACAAGCATTTCTAGAACGATTGAATCATGCTAAAGAACATTTTCAACCAGATATTATCATTGCGCACCACTTGTGGTATTTGACTTCAATGATTGTCGAACTTTTCCCTAATATTCCGATAGTCGGTGTTTGCCACGGAACAGATATTCGTCAAACTTTGCAACATCCGATATTGGCTGAACGCTATGTGAAACATCTTGACCAATTAGCGTTAGTATTTGCGCTCTCTGATAAAGATAAAGCTCAAATTCATCAACTTTACCAAGTCCCCGAAGAGAAAATTTTTGTTTCTGCCGCTGGGTTTAATCAGCAATTATTCAATACCGAAGGCGTTCTTCGCTCTCATGATTCAATTGAAGTTGTCTATGCGGGTAAAATTGCTCATGCAAAAGGAGTCTATCAATTAGCTCAAGCTTATCCAGCATTGAAACAACGCTATCCGATGTTGAAGTTTTCTATAATCGGTAGTATCGATGACAAAAATCGAGATCTATTGTACAATTATGCCGAACATTTGGATGACTTTAATATCTTTGATGTGAAAAGCCAAGCGCATTTAGCAGAATATATGAAGCAAGCAGATATTTTTGTCTTACCAAGTTATTATGAAGGAATGGGATTGATTGCTATTGAAGCACTGGCTTGTCAAATGCGCGTTGTTGTGACGGAAATAGAAGGATTGATGGAATTATTAGGCCCTACTGTTAATCAATCGGATGTAATTGAATACGTAGGCTTACCTAGACTTAAAAATCAAGACGAACCTTATGAAGAAGATATTCCAGCTTATGTTGAACGTTTAGAAGCAGCAATTGCAAAACAAATTGACCGAACGCTCGAAGGGGTTCCATTTGATGATCGGATTTATCAACTTATTATAAGACATTCATGGGGAGAAGTTACTAAGCAACAGTTGCAGCGCATTAAACAGTTAGTATAACCTCATTTTGAGAAGGGAAAATCGATATGAGTGATACAAAATATTATCAATTGCTGAAAGAAAAATTCAAGACAAAAGAAAATGTTCTAACTGAAATTATCAGTCTTGAAGCCATTATGGAATTGCCTAAAGGAACAGAACACTTTGTTAGTGATTTACATGGGGAGTTTCTGGCGTTTAATCATGTAATGCGCAACGGATCGGGGAGTATTAAAGAAAAAGTCAAAGGGGCTTTTGAAGCAGAGCCAACCGCGCAAGTAGATATTGATGATTTAGCAGTATTAATTTATTATCCAACAGATAAGCTTCATCTCGAACAAGAACGTCTAAGTGAAGAGGCTTTGAAAGATTGGTACCGACAAAGTATCGAACATTTATTAAAAGTGCTCAAATACGCTAGTATAAAGTATACCCGAAAAAAAGTACGTAAAACATTTCCTAAACAGTATCGCTATATTATGGATGAATTGCTTTATGAACTTAATCCAATACCCAATAAACAAGCTTATTATGAATCGATACTTCAAAATATTGTCGAACGCAATCAAGCGCCACAATTAATTCGACATCTTGCGATTGTAATCCAGCAACTCACTGTAGATCATTTGCATGTTGTAGGTGATATTTATGATCGGGGACCGGCTCCAGATCAAATTATGGACCGATTAATGGAAGTTCCGTCCATCGATATTCAATGGGGAAATCATGATATGATTTGGTTAGGAATTCTCGCAGGAAGTTACCTCTGCATGATGAGTGTTCTTAGAATTAGTGCGCGCTATGGTAATTTAGGTGTGTTAGAAGAAAGATATGGAATTAATTTAAGGCCTCTCTTTGAGTATGCAACGCGTTATTACGCGTCTAAGGCTGCATTTACTCCAAAGCAAGATGAAGGACCTTCGTTAAGTCAAGCGGAGCTGGATGACTATAATTGCGTTCAGCAAGCGACGATGATTCTTCAAGCAAAACTTGAAACTCAACTCTATCGACGCCGCCCAGAATTTAAAATGGATGACCGTGATATGCTTTCAAAAATTGATGTCGAGAAGCAAACGATTAATTTGAATGGAAAGATATATACGCTCAAAGATTTCTCTGCGCCAACACTCGATCCATCGAATCCAAGTTTGTTAACCGATGAAGAACAAAAATTATTGGAACGATTACTCCATGCATTTCGAATTAGTGAACGGTTTGAACGGCATATGCGCTTTATGCTGGATATTGGCTCGCTCTATTTGATTTATAATGGGAACTTGTTAATTCATGGATGCTTGCCGTTGGAAGAGGATGGCCATTTTCAAACCATCGAACTTCAAGGGAAAGCCTTACAAGGGCGGTCTCTTTATGACTTTTTCGAGCGTCAAGTCTATCAAAGTTTTCAATCCCCTACGATATCGGATGATTTTGCGACTGATTGTTTATGGTATTTGTGGTGTGGTCCTTCTTCACCGCTCTTTGGGAAGCACGCCATGAAAACTTTTGAACGCTATTATATTGATGCGCCGGAGACACATCGAGAAATTAAAAATCCTTATTATGCTTTGCGTGAGCAAGAAGCTGTTTGCGTCAATATATTGGAAGAGTTTGACTTAGCAACATCAGGTCACATTATTAACGGACACACACCCATTCGAGAAAAGGATGGTGAGAACCCAGTGAAAGGAAATGGCCGATTAATTTGTATCGATGGAGGCTATTCTAAGCCATATCACCGAACAACAGGAATCGCAGGTTATACGTTACTCTCCAACAGTTGGGGTATGCAGCTTGTTGCCCACCAGTCCTTTGTTTCTCCTAAAGAAGCGGTTGAACGTAAGCAAGACGTAATTTCATTAAAACGACTCGTTGAGCGCGTGCCAAAACGCACGTTAGTAAAAGATACAACCATCGGAAGTCAACTTAAGTTACAAATTGAAGATTTAAATTATCTCTATCAACATTATGAAAAGATTTAATAACACTGCATTATGCGTCGCTCATGCGACGCATATTTTTATGATGCACTATTTAGAAAAGTAAGAATGAAAACACTTTTAAATAACTATTTACTTTTATTAAGATGCATTATATAATTTAAACAAACAATAATGCATCACATATATTTAGAATGGAGTGTTATAATGAAACGTGTGTATTCATTCAATGAAGGTAATGGCGAGATGTCTGATTTACTAGGAGGTAAGGGAAGTAATTTAGCACAATTAACACGGTTAAAGATGCCGGTACCGAGCGGGTTGACGATTACAACACAAGCTTGTTTAGAGTATTTAGATGAGGGTCAAGGTCAACTGAATGAATCACTTTTAGAAGAATTAAACCAACATCTGCTGGAGTTAGAAGAACGGACAGGGAAAAAGTTCAATGATCCCAACAACCTATTACTCGTATCAGTACGAAGTGGGGCAAAGTTTTCGATGCCTGGAATGATGGATACAATCCTAAATATCGGATTAAATGATAAGAATGTTGAAGCGCTTGCTAAAGTAACAGGAGATGAACGCTTTGCTTACGATTGTTATCGCCGATTAATTCAAATGTATGGGAATGTTGTCTATGAAATTCCGATGCTTTATTTTGATGAAATTTTAAATGAAGTCAAAGAAGAAAATCACTATCGCTTTGACTATCAATTGACGGCAGCGGATTTGAAACAAATTATTATTCGCTATGAACAAGTGTTTCAAAATCTTCTGAACCATCCGTTCCCTCAAGATGTTTATGAACAAATCTATGGTGCTGTGAAAGCTGTCTTTCAATCTTGGAATAATGATCGTGCTAGAACGTATCGCCGTTTAAATCATATTCCACATAATTTAGGAACTGCTGTCAATATTCAAGAGATGGTCTTTGGGAACTTAAATGAAGCGAGTGGAACCGGTGTATTATTTACGCGTAACCCAGCGACAGGTGAAGATGAATTATATGGTGAATATTTATTAAATGCGCAAGGCGAGGACGTGGTAGCGGGAATTCGAACCCCTGAACCGATTGCCAAATTAAAAGAACAACATCCAGCTATTTATGAAGAACTTTATACTAAAGTTAAAGAATTAGAGCGCTACTATCGTGATATGCAGGACATCGAGTTTACCGTTGAAGATGGGCGTCTCTATCTGCTTCAAACACGTAAAGGAAAACGCACCGCTAAAGCTGCTTGCCGAATTGCAGTTGAGATGGTTGAAGCAGGAATTGTTTCAAAAGAGCAAGCCTTATTAACATTGGATGCGAATGCGATTTCGCAATTACTTCATCCAAGCTTCAATCCTGCAGCATTAGCAGAAGCACGAATTATTTCAGATCAAGGGTTACCAGCTAGTCCAGGAGCTGCCAGTGGAGCCGTAGTATTTACGTCCGAACAAGCAGTAGAATGGGCACAGCAAGGTAAACGTGTGATTTTAGTGAGACACGAGACATCTCCAGAAGACATTGAAGGGATGAATATGGCCGAGGCAATTGTCACTTGTCACGGTGGGATGACTTCTCATGCAGCTGTAGTTGCTCGAGGGATGGGTAAATGTTGCGTGACCGGTTGTGAATCGTTATCAGTTAATGAAACAGGTGAAGTAATTGATTATCCAGGGGGCCAATTGAAATTAGGTGACATGATTTCAGTTAATGGGGACACCGGAGAAATCTATCTTGGTGAAATTGAACGTTCGATTAATAATGAAAATCATTATTTTGATCAAATCCTTGAATGGGCACAATCTGCAGCAGGGTTAAAAATCTGTATGAATGCGGAAACGAAATTGGATATTGAACAAGGGCTTAAATTTGGCGCTGAAGGGATTGGATTAGTTCGAACCGAGCATATGTTTTTCCCACCAGCGGCCTTAAAATCCATTCGTCAATTTATCTTAGCCTCATCATCTGACGAACGACAAGCTGCTTTGGATCAAATTGTTCAAATTCAACAAGCTGATTTTGAATCAATTTATAGCGTGATTAAAGATCGTGGTGCGGTCATTCGCCTATTAGACTTACCACTGCACGAATTCTTACCTAAGACTGAGCAAGAAATTGCCAAAGTTGCAAATGAATTGTCGGTAGCTCCTGAAGAGATTGGTTCACGGATTAAGAATTTAGCCGAGCAGAATCCGATGTTAGGTCATCGTGGGTGTCGTCTAGCAATGACCTATCCGGAAATTTATTTAATGCAAGCAGAAGCCATTATTCGAGCAGCAGCGCGTATGAGTCAACCAGATTGTCAAATTGTGCCTGAAATTATGATTCCATTAGTTTGTAGTCAAGAAGAAATTACTTACTTGAAAAAACGTATGGAAGCCCATCTTGAATCGATTATCGAACAAGAAGGCTGGGAGATGACTTATCACATTGGCTCAATGATTGAAACACCAAGAGCTTGTTTAATAGCGGATCAAATTGCAGAAGTTTCGGACTTTATTAGTTATGGTACGAATGATTTAACGCAAATGACCTATGGATTTTCACGAGATGATGTAGCAAAATTCCTTCATCATTACCTCGACCAAGGCGTCTTAGAAGTTGATCCATTCCAACAAGTAGATACGGTAGCTGTTGCGGAGTTATTACAAATATCTGTTGAACGGGCTCGTAAAGTTAAACCAACTATTAAATTAGGTATTTGTGGCGAACATGGTGGAAACCCTGCATCGATTCGTCTATTTAAGCAACTAGGCTTTACCTATGTTTCATGTTCACCATTTAGAATCCCAATCGCAATCATTGCAGCTGCTCAAGCGGAAATCGCACAGCACTAGATTCTGGAAGACCATTGTAATATAATAAAAAAGAAGTGAGGGGTGCGCTAATGCAATTAAGTCAACGCCAAGAACGTATTATCCAAATTGTTAAAGAACAAGAACCGATTACAGGTGACCTAATTGCGGAAGCGATTGGTTTGACCAAATCAACATTGCGTAGTGATTTTGCGATATTAACTAAAACAGGTATCTTAGATGCCAAACCAAAAGTAGGTTACATTTATCGCGGAATGAATACCCCATCCTTTTTAAAAGATACATTATCGCAAACTAAAGTACAGGAAATTATGTCACAACCTGTTGTAGTGCATCCCGATATGACGATACAAGATGCCGTGGTAGAGTTATTTATGCATGATTCCGGATCACTTTATGTTTGTGAGAATGGGGAAACTCGGTTAATGGGTGTAGTTTCTCGTAAAGACTTACTTCAAGGGTTGGCAATGGGTCAATCCCCTGATACGTTGATTGCATTAATTATGACACGAATGCCAAATATTGTAACGATTTTAGGGGACCAAACGGTCATGCAGGCAGCTCAATTAATTGTGAGACATGAAGTGGATTCGCTGCCGGTATTAGATGCTGATGAATCGGTACTTGGAAAAATTTCCAAGACCAATATCGTTAATTTGGTAGTTGAGATGACAGGAGAGGACTAGAGTATGGATAAAGCATTAGACTTCTATATTGTTTCGGATTCTGTAGGTGAGACTTCTTTGCGTGTCGTCAATGCCTCATTAGCGCAATTTCCAGCTTTAAGTCATTCAAAGTTGAGACGATTTCCTTTTATTGAGTCAGAAACGGAATTACTTCAAGTGTTAGATGAAGCGAAGCAGCAGCAAGCCGTTGTTGTCGCGACATTAGTGAATCCAAAGTTTGATGAAGTGGCACATAATTATGCTTTAACACATGACATCATCTATATTAATCCGATTAATGAATTAATTAATGCGATTTCGCAACGTACAGGTTATGCTCCTCTTGAAAGAAGTGGCACCTTACATACTTTAGATGATTTTTACTTTGACCGAATTCAAGCAATTGAGTTTGCGGTAAAGTATGACGATGGTAAAAACCGAAGTGGTTATCCGATTGCAGATATCGTTCTATTAGGTATTTCGCGTTCATCAAAAACACCACTCAGTATGTATTTAGCAAATCGTTCATATAAAGTAGCGAACTTACCACTTTTTCCAGAAAGTCCTGTTCCGGATATAGTGTATGATCTTCCTAAAGAAAAAGTGTTCGGATTGATTGCATCACCTCAATATACGGCTTCAATCCGCAAAGAACGAATTAAACACTTAGGATTACCTGAAGATGCGAGTTATTCGAATATAGAGCGTATTAAAGAAGAGTATCGCTATGCATTAGATTTGTATCATCAACTTGGAATTTCGATTGTGAATATTGAAAATAAATCAATTGAAGAATTGGCTGAAGAAATCTTGCAAATATACGAAGGACATTAATTAAAACCCCATTTACTGGCACTACAATATTGGTAGTCAGTAAATGGGGCTTTTTGTGTATAAAACATTAGAGAGTTGATGGATAAGAACAATCAACTTGTACGCCATAGTGATCACTGACAATGGGGCCATGAGAACCATCTAATACAGATTGATAACGGCGAACGTCAAATTCATCACTGAGGAGCACTAAATCAATCCGCTGTTCACAAGTGGTATCTTTCCAACCATCAATGCCCGAAGGAACGGTAGCATTTCCCGAGACTTCCTTAGCTTGAAGATAAGCATCATTTAGGGAACGAGTCGCTAAATCATAAGATTGTTGGCGAATGTGTGCTGGGGCATTGAAGTCTCCCATTAAGATAATGCCTTTATCGGACAGTTTGTCGTTCAGTTGGAGTTGTTCCCATTCATATTTGAATCCACTCCCATCGGATTGCCACCAAGAGAAGTGACATGAACCAACGATAAGGTGTTCAGTGTTAGCAACTAAAGCAGCCCGTGTATGATAATCGGTTGGATTATCGGACTCAGAAAGCAAGACGCGCTGCGGATTGAAAGGTTGTTTAGCTAGTAAAGCGACCCCTTCTTCATATCGGTCATAACCGATATGGTTGTATGCCCATGCCCAATAATAATTCAAACCGTGTGCTTCGAGCGCTTGAATTAACATCCAAGCATAATTATCTTTTAAGATTGGCTGTTGTTGGTCTGTTTTAAGGAAGCGTGTCGGATTTGGGACGATGTCCCCTCCGATTGTTTGATTGACTTCTTGTAGAGCAATCCAGTCATAATCTTCATCTATTAAATGTTGAACCAACTGTTCGAATTTTTCTTCTGCAGCCGGTTCAAGCCAGGCATGAGTGTTTAAAGTTAATAGTTTCATCTTTGCCTCCTAAAATGCGGAGTATGGATACTCCGCATTCTTTCAATCAATTTTAGATATCATTATTTGTTGAATGGATGCCAGGAATTTGAACGCCTCGATCTAACGCGTCATGAATATCATTTTTCAGGGCATCAGCTTTTGGACCGTAGACCGCTTGAATACCATGTTCACGTATAATTAATCCCATGGCACCAGCTTGCTTCCATTGATCTTCATTGCCAACTAATTGGGGATTCTTGACTGAAACGCGAAGGCGGGTCATGCAAGCATCGACTTGTTCAATATTATCGGTTCCACCCAGGAGACGAATAATTTGATTGATTTGGTCGTTTCCACTGTCCGTTATTGAACTTTCATTACTACTTTCTTTCGCGGTATCTTGATCGCTGTCGTAATTACCCAATCGACCAGGTGTCGCATAATTAAAGCGTTGAATCATATAATTAGCGATGAAATAGGTGACGATTGCAAATACAATCGAGGCAATCACAAAGTTAAGTAAATCTTGCGTTAAACCTGCTTTGACAATGAGTGGGGTTCGACTTAATAACTCGATAATCCCAAAGGAATGAACTCGAAGTGAAATAATGTCTGCTAAAGCAAAAGCTACACCTTGAATTAGTGCATAAACCACGTATAGTGGGATCGCCGCAAACATAAACATAAATTCTAAAGGCTCGGTAACTCCCGTTAAAAAGACCGCTATCGCCGCTGAAGTAAACATTGATTTGTAGCGATGTAACTTATCTTTATCAACATTACGATACATAGCGAATGCCATCCCCATTAAAATTCCTGTCGAACCAATCATTTGACCAACTTTGAAACGGGCTGGGACAAAGTTTGTTAATAAATACTCAAATTGTTGCGTATTCCCAGAAGCTTTGGAATTTAATAAGTCGGAAGCCCAAGCTAACCATAGTGGGTCTTGGCCTAACACATGTTGACCGGCTTGTGCTCCAGTCAGAATTTCGTATGTACCACCTAATTGAGTATAGTTAATTGGAATTGTTAGCATATGATGCAGTCCAAAAGGTAACAGTAACCGCTCCAATGTTCCATATAAAAATGGCGCTAAGACAGGGGCTGAATCTTGTGACGTTGCGATCCATTGACCAAAGGCATTAATCCCCGTTTGTATACCAGGCCAAATGATTGCAAGAATTAAAGAAGCAACTAAACTCCAGGCAATGACAACAAAAGGTACAAATCGTTTTCCGTTGAAAAATGACAGAGCATCTGGTAGTTTGCGATAGTTATAATATTTATTGTATGCATTGGCACCGAGGAAACCAGCAATAATCCCAACGAAGACTCCGAGATTCAGTGCAGGTGCACCCAGTACATCAATAAAGTATCCATTTACCGGAATGGTGCGGTGAAAGAGCGTTTGAGTAACCGCTTCTGGATCCAATAGCATTTCGGATGTGACAGAAAATATAGCACCGGTAATTCGATTGATTAAGATAAATGAAGTAACGGCAGCAAATGCACCTCCAGCACGTTCTTTTGCCCAAGAACCTCCAATTGCGACGGCAAAGAGTAAATGAAGATTGACAATAATTCCCCAGCCGATATTTTCGATAACACCACTGGATTTAATGAGCCAACCCCACTCGGGATTGATCAGTGGTAATGATTTTCCCAAACTAATCATTAACCCAGCTGCAGGCATTACTGCAATGACAACCATTAAGGCTTTACCAAATTGTTGCAAAAACTCAAAATTGAAAATACGTTTAATTTTATTCATGTTTCCTCCTTATAACCAATAAAAGGCCCTTACGAACGCAAACGTTTGCGTGGTGTCTACCATTATAGCATACATTGAAGTAATTTGCGAAAAGTTCTGTGAATAAAAAACAGTGATCGATTAAAATCACTGAAAAAAATGTATGAATATGAATAATTAAGGAATAACTAAATCTCCTGCAATTAATTCGTAGACAAAGCGTTCATGTTTAGAATCAGATTTGCTAGAAAAAATTTCAATTAAAATTTCCATCGCGCGATCAGCAAGCTGTTGTGAATGAAGATTAAAGTATGCGTAATGAATATAATCTGAATTTTGATAAACCTCATAGGGTTTGAAAGTAATGATTTGATATTCATCTAATAAGCCGTATTCCAAAATGGCGTGGTAAACACCTTGGGCTACAAGTTGGTCACCGATTACCAAGCCATTGTATCGGTTGGTTTCCACAATTTGTTTCATGATGTGGTAGCCTTCATTTTCTAAGAATGGAAACCCATTATATATATCGGCGTCACTTAATGACTGTCCGTGCACTTGTAAAGCTTGTTGAACACCGTTAATTCGTTGCTGAATAAACTGTTGTTTTTCGTCACCACCGATAAATGCAATTCGGTGGTATCCTAGTTGCCATAAATATTCGGTCGCTTCTTTTGCGACTCGGATATTATCGTTATCGATGGAATTCATCGGAATGCCATCAATATTTCCGATAATAACAAATGGAAATTGTTCGTCGATGACAAAGGATAAAATGGGGTCATTTTGTGTGGCATAAAGGAAAATTAAGCCATCAACTTGCTTGCCATAAATCATCTTCTTAATGTGGTCAAGTCGTGATATATCATCATCTCCTGTTGAAAGTAATAAAGAATATTGGTGACGGCTGGCCGCTTCATTAATGCCACGTAAAGCGGTTGGGAAGAAGGGGTTTTGATAGAAGGCATCATTCGCTTCAGGTAAGACGATGCCCACCGTTTTACTCCGTTGATTCACTAGCTGTCTGGCATTGTAGTTAGGGTAATAGTGGAGCTCATCCATAATGGCTCGTACGCGTTGTTTCGTTTTTTCACTGATGGATGGATGATCCGCTATAACCCGTGAAACCGTTGATGGAGCAACACCAGCAGCTTTTGCCACTTCTTTGATTGTAATTGTCATTTCATTCACCTCATTGCTATTATACTTGATAATTTTAAGAAAAGATACGCAAACGTTTGCGCTTTTTTAAAATTTAGTTTATAATGAGGTTGAAAAATAAAAGGAGGTTGTCTTATGCAGCGAACGAGCGGTGTATTAATGCATATTACGTCACTAGCGAATCAATTTGGCATTGGAAGTTTTGGTCAAGAAGCCTATCGATTTGTTGATTTCTTAGAGGAGACCGGTCAAACCTATTGGCAAATTTTGCCTTTAACAACCACCTCCTATGGAGATTCACCATATCAATCTTTTTCTGCATTTGCAGGGAATACCCATTTAATTGATTTTGAACAATTGCTTCAGTCAAGCTACTTAACTTCAGAAGACTTGAAGGGGATTATTTTTTATCAATGTCTAGATCAAGTGGATTATGCGATGATTTTCCATCAGAGAAGACCTATACTCGAACTCGCAGTACAACGATTTAAAGCATCTGCAAGTGAAGAAGAAAAAACAAAGTTAAACCATTTTATTGAAGCACAACAAGATTGGTTAATTCCATTTTGTGAATATATGGCTGTGAAAGAATGCTTTGACTTAAAGAGCTGGACGGAATGGCCAGAACCGTATCGTAATTATCAGTCGAAAGAAGTTGAATTACTCCTTGAGCAAGAAACGGATAAAGTCTATTACCATCAAGTCACCCAGTATTGGTTCTATCAACAATGGTTATCATTGAAGACCTATGCGAACGAACATAATATTCAAATCATTGGAGACATGCCAATCTATGTGGCGATGGACAGTGTAGAAATGTGGCAAGATGGACAAATGTTCAAAACAGATGAAGCTGGGTTGCCTACTGCACTCGCAGGTACACCTCCTGATCAATTTACATCGGATGGACAGTTTTGGGGGAATCCAATCTACGACTGGGATTTCATGGCGGAAGATGGTTATGCGTGGTGGATTCGTCGTATTGAAGCCAGTTTCGAGCTGTATGATGTACTACGTATCGATCATTTTAGAGGTTTTGAATCTTACTGGGAAGTTCCAGCTGGAGCAAAAACTGCAGCGGCAGGCTATTGGGTCAAAGGTCCAGGTATGAAATTATTCGATGCTTTGAACAATGCATTAGGGACTTTGCCAATCATTGCTGAAGATTTAGGGTTTATGACGCAAGAGGTGATTGATATGCGTCATGCTACGGGTTATCCAGGGATGAAAATCTTACAGTTTGGCTTCAACGGTCAAGGAGATTCAACAGACTTACCGCATCATTACTCAGCTCACTCTGTCGCATATGTCGGAACACATGATAATGAAACGGCACGCGGTTGGTGGGAAGATTCGACGAATCAAGTACAACGTGATCAAGTGGATGCATATTTAAATCGCAAGCCAGGTCAATCGGCCAGTGCAGTCTTAAACCGTGGTCTAGCTGCTTCTGTAAGTAATACGGTAATTTATTCAATGCAAGATTTACTTGATTTAGATAATAATGCTCGGATGAATACACCTTCCACTATTGGATGCAATTGGAAATGGCGGATGGTGTCGGACGAAGTTCCAATGGATGTTAAGGAACAACTACTTGAATTAACCGAGACCTACTTCAGAATGAATCCATATCAAAAGAAATAATAAGAAAAGGAGATATCAATGCACAGAATAGAAGAATTAGCGTTGGCGAACTTTAATCAACCGCTAAAAGACTTAAATAATCAAGAAGTTTATAAAGTTATTTTAGATTTTGTTCAAGATTTAACGGCAGCTCAATCTTTAAATAATTCAAAACGTAAATTGTATTATGTTTCAGCTGAGTTCTTAATTGGTAAATTGTTATCGAATAATTTACTGAATCTAGGATGTTACGAGGAAGTGGATCAAGTCCTACAATCTCATGGACACTCACTTCATGAAGTTGAAAAAGCTGAAGCTGAGCCGTCTTTAGGAAACGGTGGGTTAGGAAGATTAGCCGCGTGTTTCTTAGATTCTATCTCGAGTTTAGGCATTAATGGTGATGGTATAGGATTGAACTATCATTTTGGGTTATTCCGTCAAGTTTTCGAAGATAACCAACAAACTTGTGAACCGGATGTCTGGTTAGAGCAACCTACTTGGATTAAGCGAAGTGATATTTCTTATCCAGTCCCATTTAAAGATTTCACTTTAAAGTCAACATTATATGATATTGATGTACCAGGTTATCACCAAAAAACAAAAAATCGTTTGCGATTATTTGATTTAGATTCTGTGGACGAGGCGATTATTAAAGGGCAATCGATCAACTTTGATAAACAAAATATTAAAGAAAACCTCACGTTGTTCTTATATCCGGATGACTCTGATGAGGCAGGTGAATTATTACGTATTTACCAACAATATTTTATGGTATCGAATGCGGCACAATTAATTATCGATGAAGCCGTAGCCAAGGGAAGTGTCATTACGGATTTGGATGAGTATGCTGTTGTTCAAATTAATGATACGCATCCGGCGTTCATTATCCCAGAATTTATCCGTTTATTTACAACGCAACATGGCATTTCATTTGAAGAGGCGGTTCAAATTGTTTCACGTACAGTTGCTTTTACGAACCATACGATTTTAGCTGAAGCCTTAGAAAAATGGCCGATGGATTATATCGAAACAACGGTTCCTGAAATTGCGCAAATTATACGTCAACTTGATCAAGTTATTCGTGAGCAATTCCCTCAAAACGATGCGGTTCAAATTATCGATTCAATCGGTCGCGTTCATATGGCGCACATTGCCATTCATTTTTCAAAGAGTGTCAATGGGGTGGCACAACTTCATACCGATATTCTAAAAGAAACAGAATTGAATGCATTCTTCAAGTTGTATCCAGAACGATTTAATAATAAAACCAACGGGATTACATTCCGCCGATGGTTAATGGCTGCCAATCCTGCGCTATGCGAATTACTCGATGATAAATTAACCAATGACTGGCGCAATGATCATGATCTAACTGGTTTATTGGAATTTGTAGAGGATTTAGATACATTGAACCGTCTGCAAACGATTAAGCATGATAATAAATTGAACTTGAAAGAATTTTTAGAAGATAATCAAAGTGTGACTTTACATGACAGTGCGATTATCGATGTTCAAATTAAACGAATTCATGAATATAAACGTCAACAAATGTTAGCTCTCTATATTATTCATAAATATCTAGATATTAAAGCGGGTAATATTCCAGCGACGCCAATCAGTATTATTTTTGGAGGTAAAGCAGCACCAGCGTATATTATCGCTCAAGATATTATTCACTTAATCTTGAATTTATCAGAGATGATTGCGAATGATTCTGAAGTGAGTCCGCATCTCCAAGTCGTGATGGTAGAAAATTATAACGTTACGGCAGCTGAAAAACTGATTACAGCAGCAGATATTTCTGAACAAATTTCACTGGCCTCGAAAGAAGCGAGCGGAACAGGGAATATGAAATTTATGTTGAATGGCGCTTTAACCGTTTGTACCTTAGATGGGGCGAACGTTGAAATTGCTGAACAAGTCGGACATGACAATATCTTTATTTTTGGGAAATCAAGTCAAGAAATCGTGAAGTTATATGAAGAAGAAAGTTACGATCCAGGCGCTTACTACCAACGTCCGATTATTAAACCGCTTGTGGACTTTATTGTAAGTGATGCCATGCTTGAGATGGGTAATCGTGAGCGTTTAGAGCGGCTCCACCACGATATGAAGACAAAAGATTGGTTTATGGCATTGATTGACTTAGAGGAATTTATTGAATGTAAAGAAGTTTGCTATCAAGCTTACGAAGACCAAAAAACTTGGATGCAAAAATCATTAGTAAATATTGCTAAAGCGGGTTACTTCTCAAGTGATCGTACGATCCGTCAATATGAGGAGGAAATCTGGCAAACGCGTGACTAATTCTAGTCATAAAACTCCTGTTATTAAGCAGGGGTTTTTTTGAATTTAAAACCCATGCCGTAAAAAGGCATGGGATAAGATTAAATTTTATTTCGTATGGGGATTAAAAAAGCTCCAAAGCCATCGATTAAGCACTCAAGACTTTACGTGCTTGTTCTAAGACGTATTGTTTGAATTCGGTTCCTTCGATAAAGACATGGTCTAGGTCTGACCAATCCGCTTCAATTTTGAAGAAGTTAATCGTCAGCTCATTCGGTGAAGCAATCGAAGTCAAGTTGTAAGCAGGAACAAAATTAACGACGAGTGTCTCTGGTGCATCCTCTTGGTTGAATTCTTCCTTCAACTCATCTAAATTTAATTGCTTGATTGGAGGTAGCATCATTTCTACGTTACCTGGGTCATCCGCATTGAATTTATTGTAGTGATAAAACTCAAGTTCTTTATCTGTTGCTTCGTTGACCGGTTCATGATTAATTACAGCAGACAGAACTTTGCGAGCGGATTGTTCATCAAACCCATCGGTATAAATTGATTTCATCGAAGGATGATTTACAATTTCCATAATATAAGAATCATTTACTTTATTATTTTTTGCGGCGGTTTCCCAAAAGAACTGCAATAATTCGATCGTATCGTAATTAATTTTGATTGTTTTTAACATAACTCCATCTCCTCAAACTTACCTTATGATAAATCATGAATTGCTGAAAATTTGATATCTTCCATCATTTGATGTAGCTGTGACACACTATGTCTACGAGTACGCCAGGCATAGCCACAACCCGATGAAATTTCTCTTGGAACAGATACCAATTTACCAGATAATCCACGTTCTTTAGCTATTTTATCATATTCTATTGCTTCATATAAGTCCTCAAACGATACATATACATTTAATCTCATAAAATCTCCTATGGGTTACGCTTCAGCAACAATATCTGCGCGTTTATTAACGACATAATAGGCTAAAGCGAATAAAAATACAATCGATCCAATGACAAAAATTTGACCGTTCAATCCCGGACCTCCAGAGACTGCAGCTGCTTCAGCCGTTGCAGCCACCGATGGGGCGCTGGCTAAGCTAAAGTTATGGGCTAATGCAGCACCAAAAACCATCCCCATAAAGGTCATAATTGCATTACCATGTCCTGATCCAGCTAAGACAACTTGGCGCACTGGACATCCACCAAATAACACACCAGCAAAACCGACAGCAAACATCGATAATACATTCCATAGATGTTGGTTATGGGCAATCGGTCCGAAAGCTACAATATTAAAGTCACCTGTCATAATATTATAAATTAGCATCACAACAAACAATCCGATAATCGGTGTAATCAGTGTGAAGTCTCGGATTAAAATAATATCACGAACAGACCCTACGAAACATAAGCGAGTTGCAAATGCGATGGCTCCAAATACTAACCCTACAATTAAAGCAATGATAGGTGTAGCGTGGAAGCTACCTGGTCCTGCTTTTGACCAATTAAAGAGCTGAGGTGTAACCCATGATAACAATAAGAAAAGAACCGAAATCATTGGGATAACCCATATATTAATCTGTGCAGGTGCGACATTAGCTTGCCCTAAGGTGAACCCTTTTTTAATAAAATGCACACCGACAAAAACGCCTAGAACAAATCCAACTAGTCCAACAATAGCACTTAGGTCACCGCTCGCTAATCTAAGAACCATTCGCAATGTACAACCTAAAAAGACGAGGGAATTGACCATTAAAATAATTCCACCTAAAAATCTTAAACCAGGAGCGCTAGCCGCTCGAGCTTTGGTCCCAGTTGCTAAGCCTAGAGCTAGGGCACCTACTAGAATCCCAACAATTTCCGGTCTAAAATACATCGTTCCAGCACTTTGATGCATATTTAAGGCACCAACTTGATCACGAATAAAGCAAGCAGTACAAAGTGCCATATTTTTAGGATTCCCTAAGTATGCGAGCCAAATTAAGCCTAATCCCAATAAAATCCCAAGAAATAAAGCTTTACTTTTTGATATTTTTATTTCCATGATATGCTCCTTTATTAAAAAAGCACCTTCGCACTTTTATGATAGCATATCGTAATAGCGCAATCAATTTGACGAATGTCAGAATCATTTGAAAATGGAGGTAGATATAGTGTATAATAATAAATGTTAAGAAAACTATTTCTAGGAGGTAATCAAGTGAGTTTAGCATTACAACGTTTTGTCGATTCAGGATTATTTAATGAGAAAGTGGCTGAAGAACTTGAAGCAGCTGCAGTACGTGGTGAGTCAATTATCGTAGCGGGAGACCGTTCAACAGGTAGCCGTCCATTAACAGCGATGATTATGGGATTAGTTAAGAAAAATCATGATGCAGTACAAGTACGTAAAGTAGAAGATTTAGAAAAAGAAGGTACTCACTACATGATTTTAGGTATCGAAGGTGAAAAACTTGAAGATTTAGTAGCTAAAGCCTTAGAAAATCCTAATGCACAAGTCGTAACTGTTAAAGAAGCAGAAAACCCAATTTCAGTTAATAAAGTTTTAAAACAAAACTTCAAAAAACATGGTCATTCAGACCGCACTTTCTTACAAATCGAGTTGGATAAATTCCCTCGTAATGAAGATGGTGTACCATTCACAGATAAATTAACTCGTCTATCGGTTGATGAAAAAGGTAAAATCCAAAAAGAAAATATTGAATTCAAATAATTCATTCAAGGACCTCCCAATCTCGTATGGGAGGTTCTTTGTTTATTAATTTGTTCACGAAATAGGATTGGTTACCTTTTCACAGTGTGATATAATTATCGTATAAAAGAGAAGGAGGGGTGGTAGTGAAATCAATATTCAAACAAAGGTTATCACATTGATGTCCAAGAGTGTCGTTAGTTAACGATTATGTTGTTGGGTTTCAATGAGATAATAACTAAATATTATTTGATTGAAGCCCAATAACATCAAAGAAAAAGGGCACCTTCGCAGGTAAAACGGACCATGTGATGGTAACGAGTATTGATGTACAATTAATTTCTTGTTGTAGTGTCGTTGATAAGTTTTTAAGGAGGATAAAAAATGTCATATATTGTTGTATTAACGAGTGATGAAATGGGTCATAATAACCAAAGTAGTGAAATCGGTGCAAAATTAATGAATGCTTTCTTACATAAATTAACAGAACAACCAGAAATGCCAACGCATGTTTTATTATATAACTCAGCAGTATGGTTGAATAAACCTGATGCTCCAACTGTAGAGGATTTAAAAATTTTAGCCGATAAAGGTGTTAAGTTATTAACATGCGGTACTTGTATGAACTATTTTGAACAAGACCAAGAACAACTGCCAGTGGGTGAAGTTGGAAATATGGGGCAATTTATTGAAATTATGCGTGAAGCAGAAAGAATCGTTCAACCTTAATGAAATCAAAAACTCTCCTGATTTTTCAGGAGAGTTTTTGTTTGAATAAGATTTGATTTAACAATATTTATGGCGTAGTTTTTCTTGGGCTTCGACCATGGCTTCCATTTTGCGTTCAACAATTTGCATTGGATTCATTGGACGATTTTGGAAGGTTGCAAATCCACAGTCAGGGTTCAACCAAATTCGTTGTGGGTCATCAATATATTTCATGGCCTGTTCTACAGAAACTATAATCTCATCTGCTGTTTCGATATGATCAATTCTTGGGTTGACGACACCAACGCCAAGGGCAACTTTATCTTTAAGTTGTGGGTTTTTGAATAGGGCATCAACTGAACCTGCACGAGGTGTTGACATCTCTAATGTTAGCATATCTGCATCAATTGAAGCAAAAAAGTCTGATAACTTCTCATAGTTACCTTCGAGAAGGGATGATTCTTGACGGGTAAAGTTACCACGACAGACATGCAATTGGCTCACGACATTTGCATTTTTCATATCACTTAAGACTGGTTCAATTAAGTCATAAGCGAATTCTAGTTCTTTGCTCTCCAGAGCTCTCTCAGATAATACACCTCAGTAAAAGGAACGCGCTGCGTCATTACTTGCAAAGCATACTTCTGCTAGAATTGGCTCATCTAATTGAATGACTTCAACACCAAAGTCAATTAAGCGTTGGATTTCATTACGAACAAGTTGTAAAATATCTTTAGCTAAATCACGTCGTCCGCTATAATATTTTCCAGACAATTCTTTCACCCATAAGTTGCGGACTAGGAGGTATGGGCTAGGAACTGTTGCCTTCAATGGTTTTTTAGTCATTTCACGCAGTTCCTTCATCTCTGGCAGGACAAATTCTGCGTCAAGATCTAGTTTACCGGTGGCGGCAGGACTGTTCATAGAATGGTCATCTGCATCACGCTCCGCTAAGCTCTCAGCAAAATCTTCTTGATGCTCTCCAGTCGTAATTTGTGTTAATTCCTCCGTACTGAACATGGATACGCCTGGGACATTTTGCGCAACAAATGAGATAAAGTTATCGCGGTGGTATTCACCTCCGGTAATCACATCGATGCCTACTTTTTCTTGCAACTGAACTACTTTCATCGTTTCGTCATGAATAACTTGATTGTATTGACGCTGATCAATGCGACCTGACTTCAAGTCATCCTGTGCTTGGAATACTTCTTGAGTTCGTGGCATTGATCCCATCAAATTCGTTGTAAACGGCTTAAAATCTTTTAACATATCACTTTCTCCTTTCTATAAACTCGCTTTTATCATACCATGGTATTATTAGCTAATCAATTCACAAGATGTATTGATTAGCTAAACGCTACGGTTTTTATCATCTATGTTTGATAAAGGATTAAATTTTGGGTCTTCGGAATATATAGTGGAATTACTTTCTTAATAGTTTAAAAACAACTGGTGTTTAAATCGGATTTTCTGGTGGGATGTTAGGACAATCAATAGTATTATATAAAAGCATCAATCACATACGAGTGATACGTTGGGGAAAATAAAATAGTCCAATTTACTTGACCGCGTACTATGGTACACGGTTTATAATATTCATGGGGTGAAATAAGATGATTTATCGCATTAGTGAATTTGCAGATAAATGTGGAGTTAATAAAGAAACGATTAGATATTACGAGAGAAAAAATTTATTACAAGAACCTCACCGAACGGAAGCTGGTTATCGGATATATTCATATGATGACGTTAAGCGTGTTGGGTTTATTAAACGAATACAGGAGCTTGGTTTTTCTTTAAGCGAGATTTATAAAATACTTGGTGTTGTAGATAAAGATGAAGTTCGTTGTCAAGACATGTTCGAATTTGTTTCTAAAAAACAAAAGGAAGTGCAAAAACAAATAGAGGATTTAAAACGAATTGAAACTATGTTAGACGACTTAAAACAACGATGTCCAGATGAAAAGCAATTACATTCGTGTCCAATAATAGAAACATTAACATGAGACATTAACGAAAGGGGATTTTTTATGAATAAATTTAAGGTAAATATTCAAGGAATGACTTGTACGGGTTGTGAAAAACACGTAGAATCAGCACTTGAAAAGATAGGTGCTAAAAATATTGAGTCTAATTTTCGTCGTGGTGAAGCAGTATTTGAACTGCCCGATGATATTGAGGTTGAAAGTGCAATAAAGGCGATTGATGAAGCAAATTACCAAGCCAGAGAAATTGAAGAAGTATCATCACTAGAAAACGTGGCGTTAATTAATGAAGACGATTATGACCTTCTTATTATTGGTTCTGGTGCTGCTGCCTTTTCTTCGGCAATTAAAGCTATAGAATACGGTGCAAAAGTTGGAATGATTGAGCGTGGAACGGTTGGGGGAACCTGTGTGAATATTGGCTGTGTTCCGTCAAAAACTCTTCTTAGGGCAGGGGAAATCAATCATTTATCAAAAGACAATCCGTTTAAAGGTTTACAAACATCCGCTGGAGAAGTGGAATTAGCACCCTTAATCAAGCAAAAAGATGAATTAGTGAGTGAGCTTCGCAATCAAAAATATGTGGATCTAATTGATGAATATGGAATTGACTTAATTGTAGGTGAAGCAAAATTTACTGATGAACAGACGGTTGAAGTCAATGGGGAGAAACTTTCCGCAAAACGCTTTTTAATTGCAACAGGTGCATCGCCTTCGTTGCCCCAAATTTCAGGACTTGAAAAAATGGACTATTTAACTAGTACAACACTTCTTGAGTTAAAGAAAATACCAAAACGATTAACTGTAATTGGCTCAGGATACATTGGAATGGAGCTTGGACAACTATTTCATCATTTAGGTTCAGAAATAACGCTTATGCAAAGAAGTGAGCGACTTTTAAAGGAGTATGATCCTGAGATTTCAGAGTCAGTTGAAAAAGCGTTAATTGAACAGGGTATAAACCTTGTCAAAGGGGCAACTTTTGAGCGTGTTGAACAAAGTGGAGAGATAAAAAAGGTTTACATAACAGTAAATGGCAGTAAAGAAGTCATTGAATCAGATCAGTTACTTGTTGCCACTGGAAGAAAACCAAATACGGATTCTTTAAATTTAAGTGCAGCAGGTGTTGAAACTGGAAAAAATAATGAAATCCTGATCAATGATTTTGGTCAAACAAGTAATGAAAAGATTTATGCAGCAGGAGATGTGACGTTAGGACCGCAATTTGTATATGTAGCAGCCTATGAAGGTGGAATTATTACTGATAATGCTATCGGTGGATTAAACAAAAAAATAGATTTATCGGTAGTTCCTGCTGTTACGTTTACGAATCCGACGGTTGCAACAGTTGGTTTAACAGAAGAACAAGCAAAAGAGAAAGGGTATGATGTGAAGACATCTGTATTACCTTTAGATGCTGTTCCAAGAGCAATTGTAAACCGTGAAACAACCGGTGTATTTAAACTAGTAGCAGATGCAGAAACACTAAAAGTATTAGGGGTTCATATTGTATCTGAGAATGCAGGAGATGTCATCTATGCAGCATCATTAGCTGTTAAATTTGGCTTAACGATAGAAGATTTAACAGAAACCCTAGCACCATATTTAACAATGGCTGAAGGGCTAAAATTAGCTGCACTTACGTTCGATAAAGATGTTTCGAAATTATCTTGTTGTGCAGGCTAAGGGAACTTTTTTTACAACTCCCTATTCAAGTGAACCAGCTAATACTGTACTAAAGGTGTGCAGTAGTTTAGCAAGGTCTACAAAAGATTTCATACACTATTTTGCGATCACCCATTATATAAATGCTTTAAGGGATTTTCTAAGTGCATTTGTGGTCACAAAAATAATTTAACACTGATGATTTCGACATCAAATCTATAATTGATACCTTAACACCGCAGAGTAATAAAGGATGAACAATATGTCAGACTTATTATCCCTACCAGACATTAAAACAATAGAACCACCGCAAGAAAATGAAACCGATATGATGTTTAAAGTTGAAGCAGTCGGACCACCTGAACGTTGTCCTGAATGTGGTTTTGACAAGTTGTACAAACACAGTTCAAGAAATCAACTAATTATGGATTTGCCCATTCGTTTAAAGCGAGTGGGCTTACAATTGAACCGTAGACGATACAAGTGTCGTGAATGCGGATCTACCTTCTGGGAACGCCTAATATCTGTAGATGAAAAGCGTAGTATGACCAAAAAGCTTTTAAAGTCCATTCAAGATCAATCCATGTCTAAGACCTTTGTAGAAGTCGCAGAAAGCGTTGGTGTTGACGAGAAAACTATTAGGAACGTTTTTAAGGACTATGTGGCACTCAAAGAACGTGAATACCAGTTTGAAACTCCTAAGTGGTTTGGGATAGACGAGATACATATTATCCGTAGACCTCGGCTTGTATTGACTAATATTGAACGCAGGACTATTTATGACATCAATCCAAACCGTGACAAGGAAACAGTCATCCAACGTCTTTCAGAAATCAGTGACAGGACTTATATTGAGTACGTCACAATGGATATGTGGAAGCCTTACAAAGACGCAGTGAACTCTATCCTTCCACACGCTAAAGTTGTCGTAGATAAGTTTCATGTAGTTAGAATGGCTAATCAAGCCTTAGATAACGTCAGAAAGTCTTTGAAAGCCCATATGAGCCAAAAAGAAAGACGTACCCTTATGCGTGAAAGGTTTATCCTTCTAAAGCGTAAACACGATCTAAATGAACGTGAATCATTCCTCTTAGATACTTGGTTAGGTAATCTTCCTGCTTTAAAAGAAGCCTATGAACTCAAAGAAGAGTTTTACTGGATATGGGATACTCCTGATCCAGATGAAGGTCGTCTTCGTTATAGTCAATGGAGACACCGTTGTATGTCCAGTAACTCTAAAGACGCATATAAAGACCTCGTGAGAGCCGTAGACAACTGGCATGTCGAAATATTCAACTACTTTGATAAAAAAGGCTCACTAACGCTTATACGGAGTCAATTAACAGCATTATTAGGCAGGTAGAGCGAATGGGTAGAGGTTACTCGTTTGATGCCTTACGAGCCAAAATCCTTTTCAATGAGAAGCTCCATAAAAAGCGTAAGCCACGATTTAATTCAAGTGCTTTCAATAAAGCTATGTTATACGATACTTTCAATTGGTATGAAGTGAATGATCACGACATTACAGACAACTTTGGTGTCGATTTTTCCACACTTATTAAGAATTTGGAGAAGGGTGATTTATAAGCCCTTTTCCACCATGAAATCCGAATACCCTAAATTTTTAGGTTATTACGGTTGAATTTCAATAAAATATTCAGTATAATCAATATTGTTCGTTAAATTTACGGGAGCGGATGGGTTCTGGTGTGCCCTCTGGTCTTCAAAACCAGTATGAGGGGTTAAGAGCTTCTCGGGTGAGTTCGATTCTCACACGTTCCCGCCATGAATATAAACAGCCACTTGCTTTTTGCAAGTGGCTGGTTTTTTATTATCTACGAACCATATCGGTTTTATTTTCATAAGCAGTAGTAAAGAAAGAGATGGCGATGGCAAGAATCGCTGCACTGAAAAAGCCATCGATAGATACTCCACTAATCATTTTTGCGGCCAGTAAAACCATAAACACATTAATCACTGCATTAAATAGCCCCAAAGTAATGAGATTGACTAAACATCCTACTAATTTCAAGATGTTACCTAAAAAGAAATTAAAAATTCCAAGTACTAAAGCAAACAATAATGCACTAAAAAATCCTGAGACAACAATTCCGGGTAAATAATGGCTTAATATTAAAGTAACAATGGCAGTAATAATTAAGTTCATATTTTCTCCTCCTATCTAAATATAATTATAGCAGAAAAAAGGAAACATAGGATAGGTCTAGAGACCTATTTCGAAAATGATGGCATTATGACTAATACAGCTAACGTAACAGAATAACCTCAAAAAGTATAACTGTTATAATACAGGAAACAAATGTTGTTATAAAAAGGTTTATCTGTATTAAAAATCTATATTTTATATTGACAAATATGCGATTATCGATTATGATGAGATTGTTAAGAAAATCACAATTAAAAATCAGGAGGAAAGAGAGATGGAAAAAGTTCAAGATACTTCGATGATGCACGCTTGGGACGAGTTCAAAGGACATGTATGGCAAGAGGAAATTAACGTTCGAGATTTTATCCAACAAAACTACTCTTTATATGAAGGGGATGACAGTTTCTTAGAGGGAGCTACAGCAGCAACTTTTGAGTTATGGGATCAAGTTATGGACTTGACCAAGCAAGAACGTGACGCTGGTGGAGTTCTTGATATGGATACCAAAGTTGTATCGACGATTACTTCTCATGATGCAGGCTATTTAAATAAAGATTTAGAGAAAGTTGTCGGGTTCCAAACCGATAAACCATTCAAACGTAGCTTACAACCATTCGGTGGAATTCGTATGTCGGTAAATTCAGCTGAAGCCTATGGCTATCATATTGACGATGAAGTCCAACATATCTTTACTGAATATCGTAAAACACATAACCAAGGTGTTTTTGACGTATATACGCCTGAAATGCGTGCAGCACGTCGCTCTGGTGTTATTACAGGATTACCAGATGCATACGGGCGTGGACGTATTATCGGTGATTATCGTCGGGTAGCATTATATGGTGTAAATCGTCTTAAAGAAGAAAAACAAAAAGATTTCGCCAATATTGGCTATGGTACTATGACGAACGATGTGATTCAACTACGTGAAGAAGTCTCTGAACAATATCGTGCATTGGATGAACTCATCGAACTAGGTAATATTTATGGATTTGATTTATCACGTCCAGCCGAAACAGCGCAAGAAGCATTCCAATGGTTATATTTAGGATATCTTGCAGCCATCAAACAACAAAATGGGGCAGCAATGTCACTCGGTCGTGTCTCAACATTCCTAGATATTTATATTGAGCGTGATTTACGTAACGGGATTTTAACTGAAAAAAGAGCTCAAGAATTGGTCGATCACTTTGTCATGAAATTACGTTTGGTGAAGTTTGCTCGAACACCAGAATATAACGAATTATTCTCTGGAGACCCAACTTGGGTAACTGAATCAATTGCAGGTGTGGGTGTGGATGGACGTCCACTTGTTACGAAAAACTCATTCCGCTTCTTGCATACTTTATCCAACTTAGGACCTGCTCCAGAACCAAACTTAACTGTTTTATGGTCACCGAAATTACCAGAAAACTTTAAGAAATTTGCAGCGAAGATGTCGATTGAAACATCCGCCATTCAATATGAAAATGACGAAGCAATGCGTCCAATCTATGGCGATGATTACGGTATTGCATGTTGTGTTTCTGCTATGGAAATTGGTAAACAAATGCAATTCTTTGGAGCACGAGCAAACTTAGCAAAAGCTTTACTTTATGCGATTAACGGTGGTGTTGATGAAGTCTCTAAAGTACAAGTCGGGCCGGCTTACCAACCAATTACTTCTGAGGTTCTAGGCTACGACGAAGTAATGGAAAAATATGATGATATGATGGAATGGCTTGCAGGATTATACTTAAATTCATTAAATGTGATTCATTATATGCATGATAAATATAGTTATGAAAGTCTTGAGATGGCTTTACACGATACTGAGGTATTACGTACAATGGCTACTGGTATTGCAGGTTTCTCAGTTGCCATCGACTCTTTAGCGGCGATTAAATATGGTACGGTTCGTACGATTCGTGATGAAACAGGTCTAGTTGTTGATTTTGAAGTTGAAGGAGACACACCGAAGTACGGTAACAATGATGATCGTGCAGACCAAATTGGAGTAGAATTACTGAAATCATTTATGTCTAAAGTGAAAAAACATCCAACTTACCGTGATGCTAAACATACGACTTCGATTTTAACGATTACTTCGAACGTTGTATATGGTAAGAAGACAGGAAATACTCCAGACGGACGTCGTGCCGGTGAACCATTTGCACCTGGCGCCAACCCAATGCACGGACGCGATACGCATGGAGCACTTGCGAGCTTACTATCGGTCGCAAAAATACCTTATGAATATGCTTTAGATGGTATTTCAAATACGTTCTCAATCATTCCTAAAGCTTTAGGGAAAGAAGAAGACATTCAACAAATGAATTTAGTTTCCTTATTGGATGGTTATTCTGTTGAGGGTGGACATCATCTTAACGTCAACGTATTTAACCGAGATACCTTGCTTGATGCAATGGAGCATCCTGAAGACTATCCACAATTAACAATTCGCGTCTCAGGTTATGCTGTTAACTTCATTAAATTAACTCGTGAGCAACAACTCGATGTAATTAATCGAACCATGCATGAGTCAATGTAAATTTAGATTTTTAATAAGATTTGTATAGGAGGAACTGAATGATGGTGACATCTGTGAATCGTCAAAAGGATCAGATTAAAGGATATATCCATTCGACCGAGAGCTTTGCCTCAGTGGATGGTCCAGGAATTCGGTTCCTTGCTTTTATGCAAGGGTGTCGGATGCGCTGTCAATTCTGCCATAATCCGGATACTTGGAAGTTGACAGGAGGTAAAGAATATACACCCCAACAGTTATTTGATGAAGCAATTAAATATCGATCTTTTTGGGGTAATAATGGAGGGGTAACTGTTAGCGGAGGTGAACCGCTCCTTCAGCCAGAGTTTATTTTAGAATACTTTAAGCTATGTAAGGCGCAAGGGATTCATACAACGATTGATACTTGTGGAGCACCGTTTACACACGAAGAGCCTTTCTTCAGTGTATTTGAAGAATTAATGGAGTATACGGACCTCTTGTTATATGATATTAAACATATTGACTCCCAGGGACATCTTGAGCTAACAGGACATTCGAATCAACCGATTCTTGAAATGGCACGTTATCTCTCAGATATTAAGAAACCGATTTGGGCTCGACACGTACTAGTCCCTTATCGGACAGACTATGATGAATATTTGCAACGTCTGTCTGATTTTATTCAAACATTAGACAATGTTCATAAGGTAGAAATCTTACCTTATCATAAGTTAGGCGTTTATAAATATGAAGCCTTAGGTATTCGCTATCCTTTAGAAGGGATTGAGCCGCCTACTGCAGATCGCGTTGAAAATGCACGCCGCATTTTACGTTGCGATCAATATACGAAGTATTTAACGGATTAATCCGATTAAAAATATATTGGTATTCGCCAATCGATTTCACTCGATTGGCGATATTTTTTTGAGAGGGAGTGACTTTACATTTCTTGACATTCAAGCATGTTATGTTAAGCTATAAGTGTATCTTTGCGGGGGCGTTCCGGTTTCGACAGGTATTCTTCGTGCAGGTGATGCGTCAAGGAGGTTGCGACTCCTTAATAACGCTACAGTTAAATATAACTGCAAACAATACAAACAACAATTTAGCTTTCGCAGCGTAAAAAACTGCTAGCTAAGATCAGTCTAACTTCTCCCATGAGTTAGTCACTGGTCTCAAATGAAGTGGGATACGTGTACATTCTCCGTCTGTGAATGTACAAAGAGATAATCAGACTCGCTAATACTGATGCTTGTTTATCGGCTAAGTTGCGGCTAACTCTAAATAGATAAACTATTGACGTAGATTCACCTGATACGTGATATTTGGACAGGAGTTCGATTCTCCTCGCCTCCATAATACAATATATATTGATTTTAAAATGTTTCATTTAGGCTTGATATGACAATGTTTTTCAGAAACAAAACTTCAATCAATTTCAAAAAAGTCATGTAAAAATCATGTAATTTTCAAGGATAAAAGGTTTTTTGTCAAATAGGATTGATAAAATAATTTCTTTGGAATTAAGCTGCTTTTTGTAGCTTGGTTCCTTTTTTTGTGATTCTTATTGATGAAATAGATTATAAAGCATTACATATCTTCTACGAACAAGATGGAAAGGTAAAACTATTGACGAATGACTATGCAAGACGATAATCGTGTTTAAGTAGAGCGTATCTTAATGATTGATTACGGTAATGGCTTAGGTGGAAAAATATAAAATAATACGATTGATTTAATCCGAAAAAAGTTTGATGCGAATAAAATTTATTTGAAAACGCAAAATCATGCGACTGATTATTATAAACGTGAAGGTAAACTGAGCAATCAGAGGGAATTATGCAAAGAGATATTCCTCATCTCGAAATGGAGTTAGAACTTTAATCTTTAATCGAGTATAATGAATGCAATTAAAATATAAACTAGAGGATGTAGAGTAGATGGAACAATTTTTTATCTTTAGTGAGCACACGCTAGCACCACTTGTTATTCATATGTTGGAATTGATTGGAATCTTTCTGATTGCAATGGGATCATTGCGGGCGTTTTGGCGCCTTCTTTGTTCGGGATTTAATTTCTCAGATCGCAGCACTCAAATTATGTTAGGTGAATCATTGGCGATGGCTTTAGAGTTCAAATTGGGTGCCGAAATAATTAAGTCGGTAATCGTACGTGACTTGTCCGAATTAATTATTTTAGGATTTGTTGTCGTATTGCGAATTGTCCTGACATTTGTGATACATTGGGAATTGAAACAAATGGATGAAGATAATTATCATGACACGATCGCTGAGGAGCAGCAAAATGCGGCAGCCTTCAAAGAGAAAATATAAAAAATAACCTTACTAAATTGGTTTGGTTAAACCAAAATAGCGGGTCTTTTTCAAAAAAGTTGGATAAAACACTTTTTGGAAATTAAGCTACTTTTTGTAGCTTAGTTCTTTTTTTGTCTCCCGTAAAACATACCCTCTCGATATAAGAAAGGTGACAGGAGTGACGATAATATGGAAAGAACTTAAATTTGATTTAAACACGGTCACTAACTAAATAATTACCTTTAAAATAGATATTGTGGTCTTTTATTTGAAAGTAATTTCGTCTAGCAATAGACATGCGTAGATGTTCCTTTCTGTTATTACTTGAATTTTTTAATATAAAGGACATCCGTGTTTTGAATATAAAGATAGGGTTGATGAATTTTTCATCAACCCTATTCATTATAGAATATTAAATTTATCGAAATAAGATAATTGGATTCGAAACATTGGTGTAGTGGTTCTTATTTTTTAAAGAAATTGAAGATGCCACGCATAAAGTTCGTAATCGGATTATCACGATGATTGGTTAGTGTTTGTTCTTCTATTTCAGGCTCTTCAGTCGTTTCAATGCTGGTTTCTTCTTGAACGACAACTTCTTTTGTAATTGTCGGTAAATCTTTTTGGTATAAATCCGGATAATCTAGCAAGCCGTCTAATAAAATTTCAATTTCCCAGTAAGATGAGTAAGCTTCTTCAAATACTCCCATAGCGATTGCGATATAATTGCGACCGTCTTGAGAACCTGTTGCGACAAAACATTTACCAGCGGAGTTTGTGAAGCCAGACTTCAATCCAGTAACACCTTGACGCGCATAAGTACCGCCTTCAAGTAGTTGGTTCATATTATAGAGTGGCCGCTCTTGGCCAGTGCCTTCCATAAAGATATAGTCTTTGGTTTGGGCGATATCTAGGATGAAAGGTTTTTCTTCAATAATATGTTTAGTCACTAGTGCAAGGTCGGCAGCAGACATCATATTTTGGTGTGTATCATTTGACCCTGGCATCCAGAAAGATTCAGGGACATCAAGGTTTGGAGCGCCGGAAGTTGAGTAAAGGGCAACATCAGTGATATTCCACTCAGCTAATTTATTAATCATCGCCTCGACTCCTGCTTGCTCACTGCCGTATAATTTCCACATCAGAGCAGAAGTGGCATCATTAGCTGATTCAATCATAACAGCGTAAATTAAATCTTTGACAGGGTATTCTACTTCTTCCTCTAAGCCCACATTGCTTAGTTCTGGATTATGAGAAATACCTTCAACAATTTCTTTAGGAATGGTAATTTTATCATCCATTTTAAGCTGGCCTTGGTCGATCGCATCTAGAATTAAATAGGTAGAAATAACTTTGGTCATTGAAGCGATTGGATAAGGTGTGGTCGCAGATCCCTGTGCTAAGATTTTTTCCGTTTCTTGATCCACAACGATATAAGACCGTGAGTCGATATTTTTATTATAAAATTCGAGTAACTCAGTTGGGTAATCAGCAGGCATTTCTACAGGTTCAATTTCGCTAAAGTCAAGATTGCTTTCTAAGTCTGGGGTTTTACTCATACTATATACTGTCGGTGAAGAAAGATTCAAAGTAAGAATCAATCCTATGACTAGTGAAAGTATATTTCGAGTGAGTGATTGCATTTAAGGTCCTCCTAATTTCAAGATTCTTAAATATTATAACGAATTATGAAAAGAAATAAAAGGTTAATCGCCGCTTAAATAATTAGCAATTAACATTTATTAAGATGATAGGTATCAACAAATCATTAGGTTTTGGTATAATATGAAATGACTGGGAGGTGAGTCCGCCATGAAGCAGGTACAAAGTATGCTTCGAGATTATGAAGCGTTCAGTTTTTTTGCATTAACCGGAATTATGTTCTTACCGGTATATTTCCATTTACCTTTGGCACTGATGGTTATTTTCTATCTATTTTATGAACAACGCAAATCGTTAGTTGATATGATTACGGCTCAACCGGTATTGATGATTGGACTCATTTATGCCATGTTGAATGCTTTAATTAATCAAAACTATTTAGGGACCATTGTTCCAGTGGGCTATTTAATCTTATACTTGCTTTCTCATATTTATTTAAAATGGATTACACCATATCGCTATGAGAAGTTAATGGCATTAGTAATGATTGGGAGCGGCGTAGTGGCTGTATTATCTTTAATTAAGTATTTGATTTATTCGCTTCAACATGGTTATGGGATTTTTTATATTTTCAAATACTCTAATATTCAAACTCGAGCAGAGGGGACATTTTTTAATGCGAATTATTATGGCATGTTTTGCCTTTTTGCGGTAGCGGTCGGCTTGTATTTAATAAAAAAAGAAACTAAGATTTTACGACCCCGTTTGCTTTATTTACTAATTGGTTTAAATTTAATGGCGATTGTTTTAACAGCTTCACGCATCGTATTGCCATTGGCAATTTTCGTTTTTGTAGTATTTTATAGTATGCTCCAGCCTAAACGATTGATACCACTCGGGGGAGTACTTGGTCTTAGTGTAATTCTTCTGATCGCTTTTCCGAATATTTTTCCAAGATTTACTTCCTTAGTTTATGCTTTTGAAGATCGCTTTAATATTTGGCATGTTGGTTGGGAAATATTTATGCGTAATCCTTTATTTGGTTATGGACCGATGAGCTACTCTCATTTATTCCATCTGTATACAGATAAAGCGGATATTCACTCCCACCAATTGTATATCAACTTATTAGCAAATTACGGGATTATTGGGGTGGCGTTATTACTTTTTATTGCAAAGAATATAATTCGTAGATTTTTTAAAGCGATGTGGGCTGATCGGACACCAGAAGCAGCGTTGTTTGTGACGATTGTGATGGTAATTCTCACCCATGGTCTTGTCGATGTGGCAATATTGTGGACACAATCGTTCTATTTTGCAATCATTATTACGATTCCACTTATTTATCAAAAAATATAAGAGAAAGGCTTGTTTCTAATAAATAACTGTGGTATTATATAGCAGTTGACAAAAACAAGTAGAAACTGGCCGTTTCTCGCCGCGTACGTTTAGGTATTGTGGCAAATATTAAGTAATCCTTCTTCATCGGAAGAACTATAGGGTTTATTTAGTGCGGCGAGTTTGTAATCAAACTTGCTTTTTATTTTGTCGAAAAAAATATGGAGGTGTCGGAGTATCGTTAAAGACTTACCAATTAATGAGAATATCCGGGCGCGCGAGTTAAGAGTCATTGGAGATAATGGTGAACAAATCGGTGTCAAATCATTAGACGATGCATTAACCATTGCTGAATCTTTTGAGTTGGATTTAGTATTAGTATCACCAAATGCAAAGCCGCCGGTTGCCAGAATTATGGATTATGGCAAATACCGTTATGAGTTGCAAAAGAAAGAAAAAGAACAGCGTAAAAATCAACGCGTGATTGCTGTTAAAGAGATTCGCTTAAGTCCATCGATTGAAGAGCATGATTATCAGACAAAATTGAGACAAGCTATTCGTTTCTTGGAAAAAGGCGACAAAGTTAAAGTGTCGATTCGTTTCCGTGGCCGTGAGATTACCCATAAAGATATCGGTAAGGATGTAATTGAAGATTTTATCGATGATACTTCAGAAATCTCAGTGGTAGAATCTCGGCCTAAAATGGAAGGCCGCAGTATGTTTGCAATTATTGCGCCAAGTACTGACAAGTAATGTCAATGATATTAAGGAGGATTTATTATGCCTAAAATGAAAACACACCGCGGTTTAGCCAAGCGTGTTAAAAGAACTGGATCTGGAAAATTAAAACGTTCACGTGCGTTTACTTCTCACCGTTTCCACGGTAAGACGAAAAAACAACGTCGTCAATTGAGAAAAGCGGAATTAGTTAGCCAATCAGACTACAAACGTATTAAGGATCAAATTTACAACTTATAATTCGGTACTAAGGAGGAATAAATATGGCACGTGTTAAAGGTGGATACGTTACGCGTCAACGTCGTAAGCGTACAATTAAACTTGCAAAAGGATATTATGGAGCAAAGAGCTTAAACTACAAGATGGCTAAGCAACAAGTGATGAAATCTCACATGTATGCTTTCCGTGACCGTAAACAAACAAAACGTAATTTCCGTCGTTTATGGATTACACGTATTAACGCTGCAGCTCGCCAAAACGATATTAGCTACAGCCGTTTAATGAATGGTCTTAAAAAAGCTGGAATTGAAATGAACCGTAAGATGTTAGCAGAAGTAGCGGTTCATGATGCAGATGCATTTGCTCAACTATGCGAGCAAGCAAAAGCAGCGTTAGCATAATTAATTTTGATGAACCTTCACTCTAATATGGGTAGAAGGTTTTTTTGATAAGGAGGAGCAGATGTCATTGCATATTTTATTTGATTTAGATGGAACTTTGCTTAATTTTAGAGAAGCGGAATATGATGCGCTCGCATCATTGTTTAATCATTTCTCGATGGATTCAGCTGAAGAAAATTTCCAACTGTTTTCTCAAATTAATCAGTCACAGTGGGACTTATTTGAAGATAATCTCGTAACATTGACTCAGTTACGGTTCAATCGATTCAAGCAATTTTTAGAAGTTTTAGGCAGCGATTTAGACCCCTCTTTGGTGGCTACCTATTATGAAAATCAGCTAGCCCAAGGAGCCCATTTGATTACGGAAGCTCACGAATTAATGGGACAACTGCATGGGAAGTATTCATTATATGCTGCCACTAATGGCATCGAACATATCCAAACGCAACGTCTCGCTAAGAGTGGATTAGATCATTATTTTGAGAAGGTATTTATTAGTGAAGCAATGGGGGTCTCTAAACCGGATACGGCTTATTTTAATCATGTGTTATCAGCTATTGAAGCGGAGCCGAGTGACGTTATAATGGTTGGCGATAGCCTCAACTCAGATATCTATGGTGGAAACCAATCGAATCTGACAACGGTTTGGTACAACCCCCATAACCATGAATTACCTATTGATATTGATCGTAGACCTAATTATCAAATTCAACATTTGATGCAATTGATTTCTATATTGCCATAAAATAAAACCCGTCCTTATTTTTGGATGGGTTTGTTTTTAACTAGTTTTAAAAGTCGTTTCGATTGCCGTTTTTGATGATGAATAATATTTTCTTCGACAATGGAATCAATTTCTTCTAACGCTTGTTTGCAAGTAATCGGCCGGTTTGTTAAAACTCGTCCTTCGTGATGATTAAATTCAAAAATCACTAATGAAGGTGACTGTGTTACTTGCAGTTCCTGTGCAATGCGTTGATCTTTGATAAATAATTGTCGTACAAAGTCACTTCGATAATCTGACATAAAAGTTTCCACGTCGCATTGGAGGTCTTTTGCAATTGAGATAAAATGATCTTCGTCGAGCGTGAAAATATCTGATTTTGCCAATTCTTGTATGCGAAGTAAGAATAAGCGCCCAATCTTTTTGCCTTGAATGCATGCCGCCTTATAAGCGATGGCAGCTTGATAGACCGCACGGTATACTTGATTACGTAATTGTAGATTGCTGGCGTCCATTTGGTGACGTCGCATGTAATCTTGAATTAAATTTTGGTTTAATAAAGGTAAAATATGGAAATCTATTTTAGAGGTAATTAAATGTGGTAATTTAAGTATTTCCTTTTCTGAAATATAACAAGATTGGCCAAGTGGGTTCACGAATAAATATAATTCAAGATAACTCGCTACGCCATTGTGTCGATATTCAATGCGATATTGATTCATGATTCTCCTCCTATCAACCATTCTTATACTTGTATACTAACAAACTCTTATCATAAATCCTAATGATTCGCTTAAACGGATAGATAGGTGAAAGATAATTCAACTAACGTAGGTCATTCTATGGTAAAATAGACAAGGTATAAAGTAAATGACAAGTTGATTAATGATTTAAAAGGAATGAAAAAGTATGATTGAGGATAATTTTATAGATAATTGGGATATTTTCCTAGCGCCATATGCCCAGGCTGTCGCAGAACTGAAGCTAAAATTGAAAAATATCCGTAATGAATATCGTACCCATCAAAAGCATGCACCCATAGAATTTGTTACGGGTCGGGTTAAGACGCGTGAAAGTATTTTAGAAAAAATGGAAGTTCGACAAATCGCACCGCAAGATATGTTAATTGGAGTGCAAGATATTGCAGGTATACGTATTATGTGCCAGTTCGTTGAAGATATTTATGAAGTGGCTAATTTATTGATTGAGCGGACGGATTTTAAAGTGATTTTAATCCGCGATTATATTCGAAATCACAAGCCGAGTGGTTATCGTTCATACCATATGGTAGTCGAGTATCCTGTTCATGGTGCCAGAGGGATTGAACCTGTTATCGTTGAAATTCAAATTCGTACCTTAGCAATGAATTTCTGGGCTACAATTGAGCATTCATTAAACTACAAATATCAAGGTGAGTATCCTGAACATATTTTAAAGAGATTAGAGCGTGCTTCGGAAGCGGCTTTTCAACTAGATCAAGAAATGTCTGAGATTCGTGAAGAAATTCGTGAGGCGACTCATTTCTTTGAACAGCGAAAAATTAAAAATATTCCGAATTACGTAGTTCAACAGGAAGGGGAACGTCGTGAATAAAGTACTGGTCTATTCCAATGCCCATAAAGAATCTCTTAAAGTTAAAGAAGTTTTAATTGATTTGTTAGCTAAAGCTTCTGTGAGAGTTATTACCGATAAAGAAGTTCCGGATTACATTATCACCATTGGAGGAGACGGAACCTTTCTCCAGGCTTTTCATCGCTATTACCACTTTTTAAACACAAGTCATTTTATCGGTATTCATACGGGGCATCTGGGATTTTATACCGACTGGTTAGCAGATGATTTAGAGCAAGTGGTCACTTGTGTGACACAATCTTCGACGCAGACGCATTCTTATCCGTTGCTTGAAACATTAATAACCTTTAACAATGGTACGCAACGAAAGATGCTCGCTTTAAATGAAATGACGGTGCGTTCTAATTCGGGGACGATGGTATGTGATGTAATCATCAAAGATTATTTATTCGAAACCTTTCGAGGTGACGGACTATGCGTTGCAACACCAACGGGTTCAACTGGGCTCAGTAAATCTTTGGGAGGGGCCGTCTTATCACCACAACTGAATGCCTTGCAGCTGACAGAGATGGCTTCGATAAATAATCGAGTATATCGGACTCTTGGTTCACCTTTAATTATTACTGAAGATGAATGGATTGAATTGGTTCCACAAAATAAACTATGGATTGATTTAACCATCGATAATATTAGCTGGCAAGATGTAGAATTAGCGAAAATTCAATGTCGAATTGCTGACGAACGATTGCACTTAGCTAATTTTAAACAAATTGAATTTTGGGACCGAGTTGAAAATTCATTTATCGGTGTCAATCGAAATGAATTAAGATAAATGAGAGAGGAAATAGGATGAAAAAAATTAAAGGGATTATTATACTCTGCTTAGGACTATTTGTTGTAGGATGTGAAGCATCAAACACTAACGGCAATATTCCAACGGCAGCACAACTAGAGAAGCAATATGAGCATCGGATTGATGCGCCAATTACCTTTGCGGACGATGAAAAACTATTAGAATTAGATGCAAAGGACAAAGAAGCTCGCTATCAAGCGCTTGATGAAATTGTGACAAATTATCAAAGTAATCAAGCTGCCCAAGATTACTCACAAATAGAGCTTATTGATTCTGAAATGGCATTAACAGAAATCCTTGATGCGTCCTCAACGTCGCCACAAGTCATTTATTTTGGGTTTGACGAATGTCATTATTGCAAAGCGTTTGCGCCTAAGATTAATCAAATTGCGAAAGAATTAGATGTCACCATTCATTACTACAATACTGACGCACATCAAGAAGATGTTACTTTCCAAAATATTATTGAGACTTATGAAATCACGACTGTTCCACGCATATACATTGTTAAAGATGGACTGCCAACGCAAAGTTTAAACCATCATTCATCAATGGCGGATATTGAAGCTTTTTTTAAGACTGCTACACAAGACTAGAGGACTTTCTATGGAATTCAAGTATCAATACCAAGGCGAGCGACCGTTAATTTTACGAGAATTCTTAGTTCAAAAGCAATTACCGAGTAACTTTATAAAAAATGTGAAATATCAAGGCGGTCAGATGTTGGTGAATCAACAGCCCGTTACTGTTCGTTATATGTTGCAACCGAATGATTTAGTTACCATTGTTGCGCCAGTAGAAGTAGGACATGAGACTGTGATTGCTTCGAACGAACCTTTGGATATTCACTATGAGGATCGAGATTTTTTGATTGTGAATAAACCAGCAGGCCTCCTTTCGATTCCATCGATGTTAAATCCAGATGATTCGGTCGCCAATCGGTTGAAAGGATATTATCAACAGAAAGCATATCCAGACCAAGTAATCCATGTGGTTACCCGATTAGACAAGGATACTACAGGATTAATGTTAATTGCTAAACATCGTCTCGCACACGCTTTTTTTGATCGACAATTGAGAGAGGGAAAATTAACGCGGCAATATTTAGCGCTCAGTCATCGATCTATTTGGCCAGACCATGGTTTTATCGACTCACCCATTGCTAGAAGCGATGATTCCATTATTACTCGTACGGTTTCTCCAACAGGTCAGGCTGCGTTAACCGAGTTTTGGCTTCAAAATCAATATTCTCAAGGGGCACTTTTAAAGTTACAACTCTACACAGGTAGAACACACCAGATTCGGGTTCATCTAAGTCATCTTGAGGGCGCATTAATTGGCGATACGCTTTATGGTGGAGTTTACCATTATAATATGCAAAGACCTGCGCTTCATTGCCATTTACTAGCGTTTCATCATCCTTTTACTGAACAGCCGATGCTTTTTAGACAGGAATTACCTGATGATATGCAGCAATGGATCAATAATAATTAATTAAAAACCGTATGGACGGCTTCAAATTAGCCGATAAATAAGGTAAACTATAGGTGTATGCGAAAGAATAGAAAGAGAGTGATATAAAATGACCGAATTATCCACTGAATCAAGAAAAAGACTAGAAGCTGTGGTTGAATTAACTTCCATTCCATCACCAACAGGACACACAGCTCGAATTATCGATTTTATTGGTAAGAAATTATCTGCCTTAAATGTTGACTATCAAGTGACCCATAAAGGAGCTATTTTAGTTACCATGAAAGGGAAAAATGATGAGCAACATCGTTTTGTCACAGCCCATGTGGATACGTTGGGCGCTATCGTTCGTAGCGTAAAACCAGATGGTCGTTTGAAGATTGATCGTATTGGTGGGTTCCCATACAATATGATTGAAGGAGAATACTGTACCGTTCATTCAAGTTTAACAGATCGAGAATATACGGGAACAATTTTATTACATCAGACAAGTACACACGTATACCGCGAAGCTGGAACGCTAGAGCGCAACCAAAGTAATATTGAAGTGCGTCTAGATTATGAGGTGAAATCACCAAAAGACGTTGAAGAGTTAGGGATTCAAGTTGGGGACTTTATTTCATTTGACGTACGTCCAGTTATTACAGAAGAAGGCTTTATTAAATCACGTCACCTAGATGATAAAGTAAGTGTTGCAATTTTACTTGAAATTATTGAAAAAGTAAGTAAGGGACAGCTAGATCTAGCGCACACTACACATTTCTTTATTTCAAATAATGAAGAGATTGGCTATGGTGGTAATTCTAATATTTGTGATAAGACGGTTGAATATCTTGCAGTCGATATGGGAGCAATTGGTGATGACCAAGCCACCGATGAGTATACTGTTTCGATTTGTGTGAAAGATGCTTCGGGTCCATATCACTTAGGTTTACGCAACCATTTTGTGAAACTTTGCCAAGCAAATGAGATTGGCTATAAATTAGATATCTATCCATTCTATATGAGTGATGCTTCTGCTGCAATGTCAGCGGGAGTCGATGTTCGCCATGGACTGATCGGAGCAGGAATCGATGCGAGCCATGCTTATGAACGAACTCATTCAAAATCTGTCGATGCGACGTATCAATTAGTTGAGGCGTACTTACAATCTGAATGTATCGGCGAATAAATGATATCGTAACGAATTAAAGGAGTTAAATGATGAATCAATTATCGCGGAGTATATTCGGCTATAATCCAACCCAAACGGACCAATTATTAAAAGAGCAGCAAGAAAAAATTAACCGCCTAGAACAACAAATCTCAGAATTGGAAGAGCAACTGGCTTCGTATGTTGAGATGGAAGATTTATTAAAAGAAAGTATTGTTGACGCAAGAATGCGTGGCAATGAAATTCTCGATGAATCACACGTAAAAGCTAACCAACTTATTGATCGAACGAACCACCAAGTGTACGAATATAAATCAGATATTGCTAACCAAGGAACGGGATTAGTCGAAGCAGGTCAAAATCTACAAGACCAATTAATCCAAATGAAACAAAATATGCAAGATATTTTGGCTAAATTTCAAAGTGAGCTTGATAGTACTGATTTTAAAGCGTATTTTCCAAAAGATTCTGTTGCGACTTTTAAGTTGCATATCGATGAACTCGAAGGTGTGCACGAGATGGAGCCCACGGTGAATCAATCGAAAGACACGATCAATAATCAAAATCCATTAACACGTGAAGAAAAAGCAAACTTGAAAAGCATTATTCACGAAGTCATGGCCAATGAGGAGTTAAACGATCAAACGGAAACAGTGACTTCGAACTTAAAAGTAGTTAAGTAATTTATAACACTTCGTTTGAAATCCGATCATCTATAGGGTTCACTCTTAAGATGTTCGGGTTTCTTGTTGAGAAGATTATTAAGGAGAAATGCATGAATATTAATATTGTCGAAGAAGTGAATAAGCGCCGAACTTTTGCGATTATTAGTCACCCTGACGCGGGTAAAACGACGATAACAGAAGCTTTGCTATTATTTAGTGGCGCGATTCGTGAAAAAGGGACGGTCAAAGCTAAGGGGAAGAAATCGAATAAATTTGCAAAATCAGACTGGATGGAGATTGAAAAGCAACGGGGTATTTCAGTCACCAGTTCGGTTTTGCAAGTGCACTACGATAATCATCAAATCAACATTGTTGATACACCCGGTCATGAGGATTTCTCCGAGGATACATACCGTACCTTAATGGCCGTTGACGCCGCTGTGATGGTAGTCGATTCGGGGAAAGGGATTGAGCCTCAAACAAAACGATTATTTGAGGTTGTAAGTCATCGAGGGATTCCGGTCTTTACTTTTATGAACAAATTAGACCGAGACGGCCGTGAACCGTTAGAATTAGTTGCGGAACTCGAAGAAGTACTAGGTATTAACGCCCATATTATGAACTGGCCAATGGGAATGGGTAAAAGTTTGATTGGTTTATATGATTTATACAATCAACGCTTAGAATTGAGAAATCCCCAAGACGATGAAGATGATTTATATTTACCTTTGAATGATCAAGGAGATGTGGATGGCGATTATGACTTTAAGGAATCTTCTGTCTATCAACAAGCGATGGAAGATGCCATGCTGTTATCGGAGGCGGGTAACCCCTTTGACTTAGAGCAAATTCAACAAGGAAAACTTACACCTGTCTTTTTCGGATCAGCTTTAACAGGATTTGGCGTTCAAACATTTTTTGATGCTTATGTGGATTTAGCGCCACATCCTAGCGCGATTGAAACAGAAGATGGTCAAGAAGTCGAACCTTATTCAGAGGACTTTTCAGGTTTTATTTTTAAAATTCAAGCAAATATGAATCCTGCTCACCGAGATCGTATTGCTTTTATTAGAATCGTATCTGGTGTTTTTGAACCTGGAATTAATGTTACCCTTGAACGAACAAATAAGAAGTTGCGTATGGCGCATACGACACAATTTTTAGCGGATGCCCGAGAAGAAGTACAGTTGGCTGTCGCAGGAGATATTATCGGCCTATATGATACGGGGAATTTCCAAATTGGAGATACCATTTATAATGGAAAAAAAGTGAAGTTTAAACCACTCCCTCAATTTACGCCAGAACTTTTTATGCGAGTAACACCTAAAAATGTGATGAAGCAAAAATCTTTCCACAAAGGAATGGAACAATTGGTTCAAGAAGGAGCAATCCAACTTTATAAGACGTATCATACGGAAGAATATATTATTGGAGCAGTAGGTCAACTGCAATTTGAAGTATTCCAACACCGATTACTCCATGAATATAATGCTGAAATTGTGATGACCCCGATAGGTCATAAAGTAGCCCGTTGGATAGATCCAGCGGATTTAGATCCGAATATGTCTTCGAGTCGTAATTTGTTAGTGAAAGACCGATTCGATCAACCTCTCTTCTTATTTGATAACCAATTTGCTGAAAATTGGTTTAAGGATAAGTATCCTGAGATTGAATTAAAGTCATTGTTATAATGGAATAGATGGCAAAAGTAAATTTTGATTGTTGAAAACGCCTTTTAATGATATGCTACTAGTATATCGAAATAAAATAATGAGTAATTTTGGAGGAATCATATGGAGAAGAAAGAATTTACAATTATTGCTGAGACTGGGATTCATGCACGTCCTGCAACATTATTAGTTCAGGCTGCAAGTCGTTTTGCTTCAGAAATTAACCTTGAATACAAAGGCAAATCTGTTAATTTGAAATCAATTATGGGAGTCATGTCACTTGGTGTAGGACAAGGTGCTGAAGTTACGATTACGACCGAAGGTGAAGACGAAGTTGAAGCAATGGAAAGCATTGTAGAAACAATGAAGAACGAAGGTTTATCAGAATAATTTAAAACAATTTTTTCTAGCCATGCGACATATATCGCATGGCTATTTTTAAGTGCGCCCAGCATGGGCGTTAACTTGGCGGTTCAAGTCCGCTACAGGCTTTGCAGTAGGAACTGTTAGCTAAGGGCAAGGGTGTCCGTCGTGAGGCGGAATCTGAAGGAAG
>NZ_PKHE01000010.1:12573-57849 GCF_002847645.1 Falseniella ignava | reverse complement strand
TTTTCTTCTCCTAGGGGAAGAAGTAAAGAGATTTTAAGTTCATCGAATCATGTAACAGAAAGTGTTGCATTTAACTTTACAACTCAAGATATTTAAAAATTTAATCGAATGTTCGTCTTTTGAGTGTTTTTGTAAATGGCTATATAGTATAATATAAATGGAGGTGGTAATATGAAAACCCTGTTGGAAGATATTATTGAGTCGAATGCGTTAGATGAATCATCAAAACGCAATGAATTTATAAGGTATTATCGTCAGAATACGCAGTTACGTAAACAAGTACGGGATTACCTTGTAATACATCAGTATCTTAATCCAGAAAAATGTTTAGATTTAGCACAACTTGCTTATCAAGCATACCCATCAAAAAAATAATTTATAATATCTGTCAATGTTTATTGACGCTTGAAAATTATGCAGAGATTGAAAATTACTGGCTTTCAAAATTATTTGCCCCAGCCAATCAGCCACCCATTTTAAAATATCGACTCGTAGAATATGAGTTATATCTTAAACAGCTTCAATACGAAAAAGCTATTCAAGTTTTAATAAAAAGCATCAATGATTATCCCAATAACTTTTCAATCAAATTAGAATTAGCACAATTATACGACAGGATGGGTGATTACAAACAATCAGTGATTTGTTACACTCAACTTTTGATCAATTCGCCAAAACAAAAATTTATTTACCAAAAATTATTAAATTTTGCAGCAGATACTCTTACTTCGTCCTTTTCTTTAAATGAGTTGTTATTAAATCACCCATTAATAAAAAATGTCAATCATCCAACCGATATCTTAAATCTCGCAAAAATTTATTACTTACAACATCAGTATGATAATGGTTTGTTAACTTTAAATCGATTGATCACTAAGGATCATTCACTTGAGGTAGAGTTGTTGAAGCATCAACTCTTGAATGGTAAAGCATTAAAACCAAACCCGGAACTACTTTTAGAAGCCATCGAGCCTAATGATTATCAGTATTCAAAACTTATAATTGAGGTGGCAACTTATTTTGAATATATCTCTTTTGACCATCCTGATTTTATTCCCATCTTACTAAAGAGTTATCAAGTTGCGAATTCAGATAGCTTAGCTTATCAAATTGCGAGTCACTTAATCCATTTATGTTGTCGACTTAAAAAGCCAAAGGACGGTTTACACTATTTACGCTGTATGGATGATGGCAGCATGCCTGAAGGAACTTTTGATTATCTTTATGGTATACTTTACCAAGCTTTTGATCATCCAAATATTGAACAAACCGCAGAATATTTTAACAATGCAATCAATCAACAAACACCACATCAAGATGCAGTGTTACGATTAGTGAATTGCTACCAAAAACTTGAAATATATGATAAAGTACTTGAAACAATTGACCGTTATCGTCTAACTTATTATGATCGACTTGAATTTGAACGGATTTATGAAGATATTTTGAATCAAATGCAGTATACTAAAAGATGTACCAGCGAAAAGGGGGGATAGAATGGCGTCAAATGAAAATAAACGTCAATTTATTGAATGGCTCATTAAAAATTTCAAGCATGTACACCCAACGGTAAATTTCTTAATGAAATATTTGGCTTCTCATCCAGAATTATTGGATCGGATTGAATTTTCAGATGCATCGAAATATGCCCCAAATGGCTTATTTATCTCATATCAGGAAAATCCAATGAACCCGTTTGTCTATTACAAAGGGCCCCATAAATATACGGATAGTAATCAAGCATTCCATGATATTCGGTTAAATCAGTTACGGGATGATATTACCTATTATATTGAACTCGATATACCTAATTATTATCAGGAAGTTTTTTCATTTGATATTTATAAAAATAATCCATATATCCCAGCAGAAGATCATCAACTGGATCAACTCGATCATTATTTATCGCAATTAAGTTCTCAGACTAAGTTAAAAGATTTAGAACAACAATTTGATCAGGCAATCGAACGTTCTTCTTTCGAAGAGGCGGAAGTATTACTGAAACAAATCCATGCCATAAGGGGTGAATTATCGTGAAATTAACGCTAAATCATCCTTTATTTCAAAGTGCATTGCCACTTATTCAACAAATTGAGTCTCATGGTTATGAGGCTTATTTTATTGGTGGCTGTGTGCGGGATACATTGTTAAATCGCCCAATTAATGATATTGATATTGCGACCAGTGCGTTTCCGCAAGAGATTGCAGAAATATTTTCGCATACCGTTGACGTAGGCATCGAACATGGGACGATTGGAATCGTCTATCATGGTGAATTGTATGAAGTTACTACCTTTCGAAGCGAATCAACGTATACGGATCACCGTCGTCCGGATGAAGTAACTTTTATCCGAAGTTTGGAAGAAGACACCTTAAGACGTGACTTCACGATTAATGCATTAGCATTTGATGGACAGGGGAATCTGTACGATTATCATGGTGGATTAGATGATCTTCAGCAAAAAATAATTCGTTGTGTGGGGCAACCTTATGAACGATTTAATGAAGATGCGCTTCGAATGATGCGAGCTATCCGTTTTGCCAGTCAATTAGGTTTTAAGATTGAAGATAATACACTGCTAGCCATTGAATCGTTAAGTCCAAGTTTAGCGCATATTGCGATCGAACGAATTCGGATTGAGTTTATTAAGTTTTTAGAAGGGGATTATTTTACGCAAACTGCGCATTTGCTAGAAACAACACACTTATCAGCTCAATTACCTGGATTCAATCAGGTCAATGTAAAACGATTACTCGATCGACTAATTGAAAAAGTAGAACCTCTCCTAACACCAAGATCTCAATACCGCGAACTCATCTGGGCTTTTATTACACAGTTATTGGGATATAGTGAACAGGAGACGATGCGCTATTTGAAAGATTGGACACATAGTAATGATTTTATTCGTCTAGTTCTTCAAATCCGTGAATTCCTAGATTTGATACAAAAGAATCAAGTGACTGCAATGGCAATCTATACGCTTGATACGGGTGTGATTCGACAAGTTCAAGATTATCTTGATGCACATCATCTAAGTGTAGAAAATTATCTTTTACAAAAAGAGCAATTGCCCATCCAAACACGTAAAGAATTAGCAATCGATGGTAAGCGTTTGATGGACATGTTTAATTTGAATCGTGGAGGACCGATGATTGGCGATATATTAGCCAACCTTGAAATGCGCGTTATTAATAGACAACTTGAAAATAAAAGCCGAGTACTTGAAGATTATGTAAGACAACATTATTCAGTAGTAGGTGATATGAATGTCAAATAAATATCCACGAATTGCGATTGTTGATTTAGAGGCAACCGGCCCCAATATTGAAGATGGAGATGAAATTATTCAGCTTGCCGCTTTAATTATTGAAAACAATCAGGTCGTTGAAGAACATTCCCAAACCATAAACCCTGGACGCTCGATTCCTGAACCCATTCAAAAGCTAACAGGAATTACGGACCAAGATGTAGCAGGGTGTCCATCCTTTGAAGAGATTGCTAAAGAATGGTATGACTTACTGTACGACTGTTATTTTGTGGCTCATAATACAGCATTTGATTTAAAAGTATTGCAAGAAGAATTTGCGAAATATCATTTAACGTTTAATCCGAAATCAATCGATACCGTAAAATTGTCTAAAATATTTTTACCTGAAGCTAAGGGATTTAACTTAATGGAATTATCGATGGAATTAGGGATTCCATTCACAGATGCTCATCAAGCCATTGAAGATGCAAGAATGACACGGTATTTAATAACAGAGCTTGCGCAAAGATGTCTTAACCTTGAGCCTACTGAAAGATCAATATTACAATCAATTACCCAAAAAATTGATTTTGGTACCAGTTTTTTCGTGAGTGAACCTGAGCACTTTATCATTAAACCAAATTTAGAAGTTACACAACTGCCTGAGTTAGAGCCAACAGAATCTTTAGATATTATTCATCATGATGCGTTGTCGTCATCGAAAGTTGATTATATTCTGAATCAATGGAATCAAAATCCGCATTCCATTTTAGAAGATCCAATTCGACCCATCGACACAGCTACATTGATGACATTGATTGATCGATTTTTGGAACATCAAGCAACAATCATCGTGACAGAACAAGAATCAACCCAATTAAAAATTAAGATGATTGCGTGTCACCAGCAATGTAATGTTGTCCATTTAAGACATCCACGAAGATATCTTTGTCGAGAACAATTAATAAAGTTGGTACATCTGTTAGATCAAATCAAAATTAATTCACATGATCTCACGATTGTAGCTGCTACCTACTATTGGCAAACGACACGAACCATATTAGATCTTACAACGTTGAATCAAGAACTGGATATCGTTGGTGTGTTACAACGTTACCATAAGAGTGAATCCTCAATTTTTTCTAATTCGTACTACGATGCGATTGAAAAAGCCAAAAAAGCAGACATTATTATGATGACACCCGTTGATTTTCATTTTTTATTTAGTAGCCCATCAGATTTATATGAATCATTTATGGATCGTTCTGTAATTATTTTAGATGCTTTCGACTATTTTAATTCGATTTCTGATTATTCAGAACTGAAATTACCCATCAGTGAAGGTTTAACTTTGTGGTCTCGTTGGCTCCATTTGTTTTCAGAAGCGGGGCTAGATTATAGTTATCAATTATTAGATCAATTAATCCAATCTGGATATCAATTGACAGATTCGCTTATTAGAGTCTTAAAGCAATTCGATTCAAGTTCGAAACAGCAAGAATCAGTGAGCTTAACGATTGATGCTACAGATCACTTGGTAGAAAAAATTCATCAGACAGTTCAGAGGATGGTCCGAATCGTTAATGAGCTTATTCAGCTTGATAGTCTTTCAATAATAGATCAAGATGCCAACGAAGTGATTAATCAATGGCAACAACGATTAACTGGTTTTATCATGAAGGATTCTAATCAGTTGTTGTATTTAACAGCGACTCGAATTCGAAATGAGTTTTATCGCTTAGTTTTACGAAAGAAACCTCTCATTCTCCAGTCCAAATATTTAAAATATTTGAACCAATTCAACCAAGTATTGTTAATTAGTTTGGGGGGATATCAAGATTATCAACAACAACGGGGATACCATCGCTGGGTTGATCTCGATGGTTTCGATTACTTGAAGCTTCCGCTCTCATTCTATCCACCAGGGGTGCGTGTCTCACTTCCAATCGAATATTTAGCAAGAGTGCAAGACATAGAACGAATGGAAGACTTAGCAGAATATATGAGTAAGCATCTTATGGATCATGCAACAATCATCATTATTGTTAGTAATAAACAACAAGCGAAATCTTTATATCATATATTGATGGATCGACCTTCTCTGGATTCCTATTTAATCCAAGCTCAGTCCGTTACGAGTAATCGACATAAAATTCGTCGGCGAATGATCGAGCAAGATAAAAATATTATTATTCTAACGCGCAAAGGATTCTTAAGTGAAGAATGGCAGCAGTTCAATCATGAGGGTGTAATTATCTTATTTAATCTTCCATTTGTAGCAATGAATCATGTTTGGTTACAAGGTCAAATATCGCTATTTAATGCACAACACCCAAATCAAAATTATGATAATTTCAAAGCGGTACAACTACCTCAAATGATCCTAAATATGAAAAGATTATTGATGCGGTTCAATGAAGACTACCCTGAGTATGCTATTTATTTATGGGATCAACGAATTATGACTAAAGAGTACAGCCAAACAGTCTTTGCCCAGTTAAATAAATTAGCTCAATTTGAAATTGAATAGAGGAATAATAGGTTTATCTTCTGCCAGTTTATGGTATTATTATGTTGTTATACTAAAAGGAGGGCAATCATTTTGAGTCAAAAATGGATTCCTGTTACATCCATGATACTCTTGTCATTAATGATGTTTTTTATTTTCATTTATGCAAGTAGTGTCAGCAGATTAGCACAAGCTGAAGTGGAAGCAAAGGATATTATTGAAGTTGATTATCCGATTGAACAAGTCCATCAATTTAATATGGTTACGATGAAAGAATCGTATTTTTCTATGTTCTTTACCGATAATGAAGGAGTAGAACGGTATGCCATTATTAAACAAGATGGGGGCGATACGGATTATTATACGAACGAAGATATTATCTCACGCGAAGATGCCATTGGAATTACAAAATATGATAATGAGATTGATAAGGTTATGCAGGCTCGTCTAGGAAAAATGGATAATCGACCTGTTTGGGAAGTTACTTTTAAAGATCAATCTGGTATTATGTCATATTATTATTTGGATGCGACCGATGGGGAATGGATTCAAACGATTGCGAATTTATAAGAAAGAGGAATAAAGATGGATATCATTACAATGAATCAAGCTAAAGATTACGTTGATCAAACTGTGACCGTAAAAGCTTGGGTTACAAATACAAGAAACAGTGGTAAAATCGCTTTTATTCAATTAAGAGACGGAACAGCTTACTTCCAAGGTGTCGTTTTAAAATCAGATGTAAGTGAAGAAGTTTTTGACATTACAAAACATCTTTCTCAAGAAAGTAGTGTCGAATTAACTGGGGTTGTTCAAGAGGATACCCGTTCAAGTCTGGGGTACGAATTATTAGTTAAAGATATTAAAGTATTAGGTGAAAGTCACGATTATCCGATTACACCGAAAGAACATGGAACTGATTTCTTAATGGATCACCGTCACTTATGGTTAAGAACGTCAAGACAACATGCGATTATGTTAATCCGTAACGAAATTATTCGCGCAACGTTTGAATTCTTTAATGACCGTGGATTTATTAAGATTGATCCACCGATTTTAACAGGCAGTGCACCAGAAGGAACGACTGAATTATTCCATACAGAATATTTTGATGAAGAAGCTTACTTATCACAAAGTGGTCAACTTTATCTAGAAGCTGCAGCAATGGCTTTTGGCAAAGTATTTTCTTTCGGACCGACTTTCCGTGCGGAAAAATCTAAGACACGTCGCCATTTAATTGAGTTCTGGATGATGGAACCTGAGATGGCCCATACAGATCATGAGCAAAGTTTAAAAGTTCAAGAAGAATACGTAGCATACTTAGTGCGTAATGTCATCGATCATTGTCCTCAAGCCTTAGAGCGTTTAGGCCGTGATGTATCCTTACTTGAAAAATATACTGAAACACCATATCCACGAATTTCATATACCGATGCGATTACTTTATTAAATAATAATGGTTTTGATGATATTGAGTGGGGTGATGACTTTGGATCACCGCATGAAACGTTTATCGCAAGCCAATACGAACAACCCATCTTTATCGTAAATTATCCAAAATCAATTAAGCCATTCTATATGAAGGTAAATCCGGAAGACCCACGCACTGTTCTATGTGCAGACATGATTGCACCTGAGGGATATGGTGAAATTATTGGCGGATCGCAGCGTGAAGATAATTACGAAATTATGAAACAAAATATTATTGATTTCAATTTAGACTTAGACGCTTACGCTTGGTACTTAGATACGAATAAATATGGTGCAGTAGTCCATAGTGGTTTTGGAATGGGATTAGAGCGTTGTGTAGCTTGGTTAAGTGGTATTGAACATATTCGAGAAACTTCACCATTCCCACGTCTATTGAATCGCCTATACCCATAATTTGAGAGAATGAATCATTAAAGGAAGGAGGGGACGTTAATGTATGAATCATTTTATGATTGGTATAAAGATGGATTTACGAGTATTCCGAATTATTTATTCAATCATTATCATGAATTTGATATTTCAAGTGATGAAATGGTAATTCTTCTTTATATTTTATCGCAAATATCTCAAGGGAATCGGGTTGAAGATATCCAAAGGATAAGTCAGCACTTGGGCTGGAGCGACCATCTTGTGTTAGAGACGATTAATCAATTAGTCCAGAAAGACTATATGGAAATTGAACTTGTTGAAAATGATTATGGAAAAAAGACGGATCATTACACGATACGTCCTCTCTTTGCTAAGTTAGAAGTAACAAGAACTGCAGAACCTTCTGCTGATACCCAAAGTAATACGAACGAAAAATCACTTTATCAAATCTTTGAGCTTGAATTTGGTCGACCTTTATCGCCCATCGAGATTGAATATTTACAAAATTGGCTAGTCAAAGATGGATACGATGAAGATTTGATTATTGTTGCCTTAAGACAAGCTGTGTTAAACCGAGCGTATAATTTGAAATATATCGATCGTATTTTACTCAATTGGTCCAAAAAGAACATTCTAACTGCCCAAGAAGCAGAACGAGAAATTGAACAATTTGAACGAAATCGAACTCAAACAACCGATGTATCTCAACAATCCAAACAATACGAACATATCCAGATACCGATGGATTATTGGAATTCATCGTCATCTTCATAGCGGAGGATACCAATGTATCAAAAATGGCTAGCAATGGAACAATTTTATTATCATGATTTGTGGATACGAGTAATTTTATCTTGTATCGCAGCCGTGATTTTATTTGCTTCTATTTCTTATTACAAAAAACGAATCGTACAATTTTATATTTTTATCTCAATACTTCTAATTGGCTACACGGTTGTATTTGCCAGAAATGGTTATCAGCAATATGGAGAAATGATTGAAACTTCTTTTTTAACAAATCCAGGAACACGAGATTACCAAAAGAAAATTTTTAATGATTTTGCCTACGGTTCCGTAGAGCGAAGTTTTTATCGGAGTAGTTATTTATATAATTCCTACCATCGATTACCGATGTATAATGAAAACGAACTTCAGCAATCGAATGTGACCTATCGGGGAACGGATGGCCAATATTATTATTTTGAATATGATAATGGGATTATTTATTACGTTGGGAATCGGTTTGTTGAATTCCTATCCACGGATGAAACATATCGTATCGGTGCTTATTTTACATTAACAGATAGTCAATTTGAGCAAATTGGGTTTGTACCAGAGTCGCGAAAATATTTTAGATACTATGCTGTCCCTGAAAAAATGAAAGGTTTAACTATTGATGATGAAATAAAATCCAAAGCAATCTATCAATCCCGTGATAATATTTCAGGGTGGTTAACGCCTTAAAAATGAAAAAATCTGTAACGTCTGAGCGATTACAGATTTTTTTTAATGCATTCAATTTAATTTTCAGAAGAAGTACCGCTAGCTAACCAATCATCGACTGCTTTAAGATAATCGATGGGTGGATTATATGAAATCGGGCAAAGATAGCCATTTTCATGAAAAAAATCATATGGAATACTTTTACGCTGGGTATTTTTAATAAAGTCATATGCAGTGACAAAAGGTAACAAGTACACTTCATTGACTTGCTTAAAAAAGACGAGCAGGAAAATTATCCCACATTGTTTAACGCATTGTTGCATATGTTGAACTTGATGTTCAGGTAAGTTGGCCAAGGGAAATCTCAAATGATTGGTTTCTTTTGCTTCAAAATCAATGTATTTTCCTTGATAGACACCATTATAGTCAGTAGTTGAAGCTCGACGATAATATGCTTCCGTAATGCGTGCAGCGCTGCGACGAGGGTAATCTACCTTAACAACTTGAATGGGGGTAGGCTTTTTATGGATGACAGCAAGATTACGTTGTAAATAGTATGTATTACTTTGATTGAGCATTTCTTCCAGAGACATCCCGCGATTGCCATAGCGTATTCGCTGATTTAAATTATTAGGGGAGGATGTTTTCGGTCCATGCCCGGATGGATATTGGATCATTCAATCATTCCTCTTCTTAAAAATATTAAACAAATATTGATTTTGTCTATATTATAGTCCACTTATGTTTACAAATACAATAAAATCATATAAAATAATAGAGTATGTACTAAACAAGATAAATTTCGGAGGTTATATATGACTGCAAAATTTGAAAAAACATCAACGAATGAAGGAACATTAACATTTGAATTACCGATTGAGGCCGTTAACACTGCCCTTGACAGCGCATTTAAAAAGGCTCGTAAAAACATCAATGTACCTGGATTTCGTAAGGGCAAAGTGCCACGTCAAATCTTTAATAATCTATATGGTGAAGAAGCATTATACGACGACGTGCTTAATGCATTAATTCCATCAGCCTATGCAGAAGCTCTTGAAGAAGTAGAAGTAGATGCAGTAGGACAACCTAAATTTGATATTGAATCATTAGAAAAAGGGAAGCCTTGGGTTATTAAAGCACAAGTTCAAACAAAACCTGCGGTTAAATTAGGGGACTATAAAGGCTTAACCGTTGAAAAACAAGATCGTGAATTAACCGACGATGAAGTAAATCAATATATCGAGACACGTCGTGAAAGTTTAGCTGAACTTGTAGTTAAGGAAGATGCCGCTGAGTCAGGAGACACGGTTGTCATCGATTATGAAGGTTTCGTTGATGAAGTTGCATTTGATGGTGGTAAAGATGAAAATTATTCACTTGAATTAGGATCTGGCCAATTTATTCCTGGATTTGAAGACCAATTAATTGGTGCAAAACCTGGCGAAGATGTGGAAGTCAAGGTTACTTTCCCTGAACAATACCACGCTGAAGATTTAGCTGGTAAGGAAGCTATCTTCAAAGTAAAAGTGCATGAAGTTAAGACAAAACAACTTCCAGAATTAGATGATGAATTCGCGAAAGATATCGATGATGAAGTTGAATCATTTAAAGAATGGGAAGAGAAAGTTCGTCAAGAACTTCAAGAATCAAAAGAAGAAGCTGCCAAAGAAGTCGTTGAAGATTTAGCACTTCGTCAAGCTGTTGAGAATGCTGAAATTGATGGAGGTATTCCACAAGCAATGATTGACGAAGAAATCAATCGTCAAGTAGAATACTTCTTGAATAATTTAAGTCGTCAAGGCATTAATCCAGAAATGTACTACCAAATTACTGGATCAACTGAGGAAGATTTACGTAATCAATTTGCTGAAGAGGCTGAATTACGTACTAAGACGAACTTAGTCCTCGAAGAAATTGTGAACGTTGAAGAATTAGATGTCAACGAAGACGAAATTAACGAAGAAATTGAAAGCTTAGCAGCTCAATATGGTATGGAAACAAGCAAAGTTCGTCAATTTGTAACAGAAGAAATGCTATCAAATGATATCAAGATGAAGAAAGCAATGAATTTAATTATTGATTCTGTTGAAGAAAAATAATTAAAGGCAATTGTAATATAGATAAGGGGATGCAAAAGTCAATTAAACGATGACTTTATTGCGTCCTCTTTTATATCTATCAATTTGGAAAGGAGTTCTTTATTATATGAGCCGAAACATACATGATCAAGAAGAATTTTTTTGTTCTTTTTGTGGAAAATCTCAAGATGAAGTTAATAAAATCGTAGCCGGCCCAGATGTCTATATTTGTGATGAATGCGTGGAATTATGTCGAATGATTATTAAAGAAGATATTAATCAAAATTATTCATCAACTGAAATTACGATTCATACACCACATGAAATCAAGGCAATTTTAGATGAATACGTGATTGGTCAAGAACAAGCGAAAAAAACTTTAGCTGTCGCAGTCTACAATCATTATAAGCGCATTCAGCAAGAAGTTGATGACGATGGTGTCGAATTACAAAAAACAAATATCGCTCTGATTGGGCCAACTGGCTCAGGAAAGACCTTTTTAGCTCAGACTTTAGCACGTATTTTAAATGTTCCATTTGCAATTGCTGATGCAACCACGTTAACCGAAGCAGGTTATGTTGGAGAGGACGTAGAAAATGTTCTACTAAAACTTGTTCAAGCAGCAGACTATGATATTGACATGGCGGAAAAAGGAATTATTTATATTGATGAAATCGATAAAATTTCTCGTAAAAGTGAAAATGTTTCGATTACTCGAGATGTCAGTGGTGAAGGAGTCCAACAAGCTTTGCTTAAAATTCTTGAGGGGACAGAGGCGAATATCCCGCCTCAAGGTGGTAGAAAACATCCGAATCAAGAGTTTATTAAACTGGATACTTCAAATATTTTATTTATTGTTGGAGGTGCCTTTGCGGGTATCGAAACAATTGTTAAAGAACGGTTAGGAAGCAAAGTGATTGGTTTTGGTTCTAACTCAGGACACTTAGATCCAGATAAGAGTCTCATGCAACAAGTGACGTCAGAAGACTTACTTAAATTTGGATTAATCCCAGAATTTATTGGTCGAATCCCCTTAACAGCCGCCCTTGAACAGTTAACAGTCGATGATCTTGTGAAAATTTTAGTTGAACCAAAAAATGCTTTAGTGAAGCAATATAAAAAGCAACTGGCATTAGATGATGTTGAATTAGAATTTGAACCGGAAGCATTGAAGTTGATTGCTCAAATGGCAAATGAGCGTGGTACAGGTGCACGTGGACTCCGATCAATTATTGAGCATGTGATGCTTGAAGTTATGTATGAAGTCCCGAGTCGTGATGACGTACATAAAATCATTATTACAAAAGAAAATGTCGAAGGAATTTCATTACCTGAATATTATGACGAAAACAATAAAAAACTCTCTTCATAAAGGGGGATCTTATGAAATATCATACAATTGAAATGTTGACCAGTGCGGTATCACCCGCTCAGTATCCGGCGCCAAATTTGCCTGAAATAGCTTTAGCTGGTCGATCCAATGTCGGGAAATCATCCTTTATTAACGCAATGGTCGGGCGACAAGGCGTGGCTCGTACATCAAGTCAACCTGGTAAAACTCAAACATTAAATTTTTATGAAATTGATCACCAATTCCGTTTTGTTGACTTGCCTGGTTATGGTTATGCTCGTGTTTCGAAACGAGAACGCGAACGGTTTAACCAATTTATCTCGGACTATTTACATCAACGTGAGAATCTAGTTGCTTTACTATTATTAATGGATTTTCGTCATCCGCCTACAGTTTTAGACCTTGGCATGAAGGAATTTGCGGATGAACTTGAAATCCCCTACGCGATTGTGACAACAAAAATTGACAAAATTAAACGTAGTCAATATTCAAAACATATTCATTCTTTCGTTCAATTGTTAGATTTACCAAGTGATGAAGCATTATTTTTATTTTCATCGGAAGACCGAACAGGTGCTGCAGACCTTTGGGATGTAGTCTACTCACTAGTTGAGTGATAGTGACTTGAAAAGATTTTTATAATTAAGAAGGGGATCTTATGGCACGTATTCCAAATGAAATCGTGAATCAAATTTTGTCTGAAGTGAATATTGTCGATTTGATTAATTCTTATATTCCATTACAAAAACGAGGAAATAACTATTTATGCGCTTGTCCTTTCCATGAAGATAATAATCCTTCCTTTTCCGTGTCAGAAACAAAACAAATTTTTAAATGCTTTAGTTGCGGACGGGCAGGAAATATTTACAGTTTTATTCAAGAATACGAACACGTTGGCTTTGTCGATGCGGTCATCAAAGCAGCTGAATTTGCTAATATCAAACTACCGGATATAGTAACCCAATCAACGAAGGTAAATCCTAAAATAGAAATTTTATATCAAATTCACCAAAAAGTCGTTGAATTTTATCATTATTATTTAACACAGACACATCACGGGGAGAAAGCGCTAGATTATTTAACACAACGCGGCATAAATGCAGAAACAATTGAACGGTTTAATATCGGGTATGCTCCAAATAATTCTGAGTTGATCTACCAAATATTACAAAATGAAGATTTCACGGATGAACAGTTGATTCAATCTGGGATTTTCTATCAAAATGATCGAAAACAAATGATTGATCGGTTTAAAAATCGATTAATTATTCCATTGAGAGATGAACAAGGGCGAACCATCGCTTTATCGGGTCGCTTGATTGAAGACAATCCATCCTTAGCAAAGTATATTAATTCACCCGAGACAGATATATTTGTGAAAAGTCGCTTTCTATTTAATATGGATTTAGCTCGACAAGCGGTACGACAAAGTGAAGAATTATTAATAACAGAAGGCTATATGGATGTGATTTCATTAAGTCAAGCAGGGTTTCTCAATAGTGTTGCTACGATGGGGACGGCTTTTACCTCAGATCATCTCCGACAAATTAAACGAATCACTCGTCACGTAAAATTAGTTTTTGATGGTGACCGTGCGGGTCAAGATGCGATGAGTCGTGCAATGGATCGTTTAATTGACGAATCATCTCTATCCACAGAAGCGGTAATCATTCCGGAAGGAAGAGATCCCGATGATTGGATTAAGCGCTCTGGAAAGGCTGGTTTTCAGACTCTCTTAGATAAGAGTAAATCATACTATGATTTTAAAAAAGCGTACTTAGCATACTCATATAATTTGTCTTTAGATAATGAAAAAGCCCAATACATCGAGCAACTCATTAAAACGGTGGCGCTCATTCCATCTTCAATCGAACAACAGTTGAGAGTCCAAGAGATTGTTGCAGAATTTCAGTTAAATGAAGCGATTGTCCAAGAGCAATTAACTCGAGCAACGCGATATCATGAAAAGGAAATTAAACAACAATCCCATTCGTCAAAAATAACCAAAACAGATATACCTGCTGAATCTTTTGTGACTTCAAAAATAACGGTCGAATCTAAAAAAGCATATCAGGCAGAACGCACAATTTTATTCAATCTTATCTATCACGAAGCAGCATGGAAATATATCCAGCAACTAGATGAAATACCGATTATGTACCATGATTTAAGTAATCGGGCATTCTTAGCGCTAGATCGATATTATTATGAAGGAAATCATTTTCCCATGACGCAAATTGTCCATCAAATTGATGACGGTGAATTAAATCAGTGGCTTCAAGATATTATGTGGTCAGATGAGGTGTTTGATTTTAATGAACAAGAGATGGCAGATTGTTTTGGAATTTTAAAAAAGGAATTTATCGGTCAAAAAATTGATGAACTACGAACAAAGTTAAAACAAGCCAAACAAGAAAATAATCAAACAACGAGTCAAGAAATTTTCCAACAAATTTTTCTATTAATGAAAGAATATAAATAAGAAGGAGTGGATATGTATGACAAAAGATAAAGCAACATCTTCAGATAAAGGGTCAGAAAAATCTACCAAAGAATTAAAAGTGACGGTAAATCAAGCAACGGAACAAATTATTGCTGAAAAATCTGGACTCGGTCAAATTCATTATGACGAGCTTACAAAACGAATTGCCAGTCCATATGAACTAGATTCAGATCAGATTGATTTGTTAATTCAAAAAATTGAAGATAATGGCATTGCGGTTGTAGGGGACGACGGCGGTCCTACGAAAGCGCAAATGGTTAAAGAAGATGAACGTTCATCGGAACTTCAGGAAGTAGAAGAACCAGACGAAGATCCAACTAAAATGAAAGTTAGCGATCCAGTTCGGATGTATTTGAAGGAAATCGGTCGAGTTGACTTACTAACAGCTGAAGAAGAAGTGGAAATCGCAAAACGAATTGAAGCAGGAGATGAAATAGCTAAACAAGAACTCGCAGAAGCAAACTTGCGTTTAGTTGTTTCGATAGCTAAACGCTATGTCGGACGGGGGCTATCATTTCTTGACTTGATCCAAGAAGGAAATATGGGCCTGATGAAAGCCGTCGAAAAGTTCGATTATCATAAAGGGTTTAAATTCTCGACTTATGCTACTTGGTGGATTCGACAAGCCATTACACGTGCGATTGCCGACCAAGCACGTACGATTCGGATTCCGGTTCATATGGTTGAGACAATTAACAAATTAGTTCGTATTCAACGTACACTATTACAAGAGCTTGGACGAGAACCGACACCTGAAGAAATTGGAGCAGAGATGGATTTACCTGCAGAAAAAGTGCGTGAAATCTTAAAGATTGCTCAAGAGCCTGTCTCACTCGAAACGCCAATCGGTGAAGAGGATGATTCTCATTTAGGAGACTTCATTGAAGATGAAGGAGCTTTAAGTCCCGAAGCATTTACAGCAGGTTCTCTTTTAAGAGAACAGTTAGAGGAAGTTTTAGATACATTAACAGACCGAGAAGAAAATGTTTTAAGATTACGCTTCGGACTGGATGATGGCAATATTCGCACTTTAGAACAAGTTGGAAAAGTATTTGGTGTAACTCGTGAACGCATTCGTCAAATTGAAGCTAAAGCTCTTCGTAAATTACGCCATCCAAGTCGTTCTAAACAATTAAAAGATTTTTTAGAATAATTATTTGACAACATCAAGTAGACTACATCACTTGATGTTGTTTTTTTATCAGGTAAAATAAAGTCATATTATTAATAAAGGATGACGTTATGAATTCAAAACAATTATCTAAGCGGTTGCAATGGATTGCAGATAGTATTATTAAATATGCACCTAAACCAACCCGTTTAGCAGATATCGGTAGTGACCACGCTTATTTACCATCTTACTTAGCTCAAGGAAACTACATCGAGTTTGCTATTGCAGGAGAGGTGGTTAAAGGTCCCTATCAATCAGCCATCCAAGAAGTGAATCAACACCAATTAAATGATCGAATTGATGTAAGATTAGGTGATGGCTATGATGTCATTCATTTTGAGGATAAGATTAATACGGTTAGTATATGCGGGATGGGCGGTGGGCTCATTGTAGATATTTTAACACGAGGACAACAAACCGGTCATCAACCTAAGCTATTAGCACTTCAACCTAATGTGGGCGAAAAAATCGTTCGCCAATGGCTAAAGGATCATCATTATCAAATCATTGATGAATACATTATTGAAGAAAAAGGGCACTTTTATGAGATGATTATCGCCCAATCTAATCCGAATACTAAAATAACTATATCAGACAAAGAATTAATGTTTGGTCCATTTCTTTTACAGGAACGAAATGATACCTTTATCGAAAAATGGCGCAATGAATTAGAGAAAATGAAATATATCTTAACCTCCTTGCAGTTGAGTAAAAAGGGTGACCATACTAAAGAATTAGAAGTCAAACAAACAATTAAAGCAATCGAAGAGGTGATTTCTTAATGGAATTTTTATTATCAAATTTTATCCATCAAATTGAAGCTATTTATCCTTTAGACTTAGCAGAGGAATGGGATCCTGTTGGCTTACATTTTGGAAATTTAAATTCAACTGTTTCTAGAATTATGACTACCTTGGATGTCACTGAATCAGTCGTTGAAGAGGCTATCTCGCAAAATGTCGATACGATTGTAGCACATCATCCATTGATTTTTTCATCGATTAAACGTTTAGACGATGGACAAATGAATATCGAATTGTATCGGACGCTTTTATCAAATCGTATCAATGTTTATGCAATGCATACGAATGTAGATCGTCAGCAAAATGGAATGAATGACTGGTTAGCGAACCGACTAGGATTAATCAATGTAAGAGACTTAGCTAATCAACCTCTCAATACAGAAATGACTCCAGAACTAGGAAGAGTAGGAGACCTTCCAGAAGCATTATCCCATAATGAATTATATCAACATATTTTAAAACAACTTGGCGCACCTTACTTACAAGTTGTAAATCCGTCTACCGATTTATATCACCGCATTGCAATCGTAGGTGGCTCTGCTTATGAATCAATTGAAGCTGCAATAAAATGTGGTGCGGATGCATTTATTACAGGAGATGTGACTTATCATAAAGTATTAGAAGCTTCAACACTACCGATTACAACGATTGATGCAGGTCATTTTATTGAACAGTGTTTTATTAAAGAAATGGCTCAAATACTCCATCATCTTGTTCCTGAACATGTTACAATAATAGAGAGTCAAACAAATCGGGACCCTCGTCAACTTATAATCAGAAAGGATGTCTAATTTTATTATGGATTTATTTGCTAAAACTCAAGAGAGACTAATTCGTTACGCTAAGATTAATACTTGTTCCGATGAAAGCTCGCCAACGATTCCTTCCACGGAGATTCAATTCGATTTATTGAATCTATTAGTAGAAGAATTGAAAGAAATCGGGATGTCAGAAGTCGAATTGAATCCAGAGAATGCTTTTGTCACAGCAACGTTACCATCAAATGTTGAACACGACGTTCCAACGATTGGTTTTATTGCCCATGTTGATACAGCTGATTTTAATTCAGAAAATGTTACACCGCTAATTCATGAAAACTACGACGGATCAACGGTTGTTTTAAATGAAGCAGAAAATATTGTTATGACACCAGAAGACTTCCCAAGTTTGAAAAATTATCTGGGGCAAACATTGATTACAACAGATGGAACTACCTTACTAGGTGCAGATGATAAATCAGGAATTGCTGAAATTATGACCGCAATGGAGTATTTCATTCAACATCCGGAAATTCCGCATGGAAAAGTTCGAGTTGCTTTTGGTCCAGATGAGGAAATAGGACGAGGCGCTGATCATTTTGATGCAGAAGGATTTGGTGCAGATTTTGCCTATACAATGGATGGGGGTCCACTCGGAGAACTGCAATATGAAAGCTTTAACGCTGCTCAAGCGGAATTAACAATAACAGGTCGAAACATCCATCCAGGTACCGCCAAAGGAAAAATGATCAATGCGATTACGATTGCGAATGAATTTATGAATGGCTTACCACAAGAAGAGGTTCCTGAATATACAAGTGATCGTGAAGGATTTTATCATGTGTTGTTACTCGAAGGCTCTGTAGATGAAGCGCAAGTTAAGTTAATTATTCGTGACTTTGATCGAACATCATTTGAAGCACGTAAAGAACATGTCAAACAACTAGTAGAATCAATTAATGGTCAATATCCTACTCAACCGATTGCGTTAAATCAATTTGATCAATACTATAATATGGCAGAAGTCATCGAAAAAGATATGGCACCGGTAAATTTAGCGAAAGCAGCCATGGAAAAAGCCAATATCACCCCAGATATTAAACCAATTCGAGGTGGTACCGATGGCTCAAAAATTAGCTTTATGGGGATTCCAACGCCAAACATTTTTGCGGGCGGCGAGAATATGCATGGACGCTATGAGTATGTAGCCGTTGAAGTAATGGTGAAAGCCACAGAAACAATTTTAAATATCATTGAGTTAAACGCCAAAGCTTAAAAGCTATAGAAGGAGCGAAAGATGGCACTTCAAATTATTACAGGGGATCACGCTATTAATAAAAAAGCTGTGATGATCAACCATTTGCATCAAATTTTTACCCACAATCCATCTGCTGAGATTTACTATATTATTCCAGATCATATTAAATTTGATATGGAAACAACGATGCTGGATCAATTAAAGCAAATTCAAGGTGGAAATCAAGCCGCGATGCTAAATATACAAGTTGCCAGTTTTTCGCGAATTAGCTGGTTTATGATGCCTCATTATCATAATGAGGCTCCTTCTATATCTAGTGTGGGTAAAAAGATGATTTTAAGAAGTGTTTTGAGCGAATTGAAATCTCAACTTGTCATATATCGCACTCAAGTCACTTATCAAGGTTTTATAGATAAGCTTTATAACCAATTCGAGGAGTTTATTCAAGGAAATATTGATCAAGTAACACTCGAAAAATTGATTGAGGCAATAGATGAGGAAGAAATCGGAACGCTCAACCAATATCAATCCAGCCAAAGATTAAATGAAATTAACACAATTTATACGACTTATATTGATAAACTTAATCAATTAAATATTAACTACCGTAATGATTACTTCGAATTAATCGATTATTTAGAAAATTTACATCCTCGAGATAACTTATACATTATCATTGATCATTATGAGTATTTTACGGGGGAACAGCTTTATATTATAAATCAATTAATCCGTGTAGCACATACAGTATGGATTCAATTACCGATTGATTCGAATCACCTTTTAAATACATCTCATTATTCATTTGAACAAGTTGCAAAAAATACCTATTTTCAATTAAAACGTTTATGTCAGGTTAATGGGCTGAATCAGTTGGATGATTGGCACATCAATGAACCAATATATCCATATCATTCAGATATTTTAGTCGTTGCGAAAACTTATCAAGCCTTGAATGAATTTAAACCGGTTGAAAAATTGAGGTTAGTGCAATCCGAACACATTGAATTATGGAATAACGATACAATCCAGACGGAAATGAAGCACGTGGTCAATCAAATTCATTATTTAGTCAGTCAAAAAAAATATCGTTACCGTGATATACGCGTATTAACACGAAATTTTGATTGTTATGGCTCTTTAATCGAACCTTATTTTAATATGAATGATATTCCTTGTTTTATTGATAATACACAAGAAATGCAACATCATCCCTTTGTATTATTATTAGAGGGATTATTAAACTTATCCATTCAACAATGGAATTATACCTCAATTATGGCCGTTTTAAATTCAAGTTTTATTTTACCCTCATTTTTGCAAAATGATCAGTTAAGTCCAGAAGAATTACGGATTGAAAAACAACATCAAGTCAATCAATTAGAAAATATTTTAATTGAAAATGGGTTGTTTGGTTACCGATTATACCAAATCGACTATCCATGGCATTATAGTAATGAATCTTTACCTTACTATAATGCGAAAGGCGAGAAAACGGAGCAAACGATTGAAGAGATGGTACAACCTTGGCGTAACTGGCTCCATCAACTCTCGCAAATACTAAAACGTCCCGCAGAATTAACTGGCGAATCATTTGCAAAATGGGTCTATCAAGTGATGGACCATCTGAAACTAAAAGAACAGTTAATTTTTGAAAGAGATTATTTAATCCAACAGGGCCGAATTGAACAGTCAATGGAAGAAGAACAAGTGTGGAATACAATGGTTGATTTACTCGATGAATTTTGTTTAATTTATCAAAACCAAACTGAAAGTTATGAAACATTTGTCCAAATTTTATTGGCTGGAATGAATGAAGCGAGTTTCCTCATTATTCCACCGACAATGGATCAAGTGATGATTTCAAGTATGATTAGTCCACGCACTCAGCCAACCAAAATCACATTTGTTATTGGAATGAACCATCAAACCTTACCACAATCCATTCAAGAGGACTCATTAATGACTCGACAAGAACGTGAGTTACTACTTTCTATGGATTTAATGCCGCATCAATCCATTCAACATACACCAGCTGTTCAGTATCAAGCAGAATCATTTTTATTTTATAAATTACTTTTAGCTAGTACCGAACGATTATATTTAAGCTATGCTCAAGTCGTCGAGGACCAAACGGTCGAACGAAGTCCATATATACAAGAATTGTTAAATTGGGTTGAATTGCCTACTTATCATTTTAAAGTAGATCCGACTGAAGAATTGACTCAACCCCATCCAAGTTCATATGGGCGTTATTCTATTGAACGAAGTAAAGTGATGTATTTAAATCGGTTCTATTGGCAACAATCGGTTAATTATTTACCACCTTTGCGTAAATTAATTGCAAGTATGAAAGAATATGAATTGCAACATAGCATTCCTGATGCTGGACGAATCGATAATTTGGTGAAAAGATCAGTTGAAGATTTTATCCAACCCGTGTCAATTAATCCTGAAACGGCTCGTCAATTATATGGAGATCAACTTTCATTATCTGTCTCGAAAATTGAAGAATATTATCGAGATGCTTATTCGCACTTTCTACTTTATGGATTGAAATTAAAAGAACGCATTGAGTTTGAATTAGATCCAGCTCGAACGGGAGACTTCTTCCACGAATATTTAGATCAAGTGACCCAACAGGCAACAAATCACTATCAACGGTCGCTATTGACCTTAGATGACGCGGCGCTGTTGGATATCATTCACTTGATTGAAAATCAATTAAGTCATCATTTCAAATTTCAAATTTTACATAGTTCGGCACGTATGAAATTTATTCATCAATTGATGAACCAGGAGATGCGTCAAGTGTTGAACAATTTAATCAAAAAAGTTCAAATAACCCAATTAGAACCAGTCCTGACAGAAGCAATTTTTGGCTTGAATCCAATACTACCTCTTAGAGGGCTGTACTATCAACTTGATTCTCAACGGACACTGCAAGTGACAGGAAAGATTGACCGAATTGACCGTCTTCAATTAGGGGAGGATACTTATTATCAAGTTGTCGATTATAAATCGTCACAAAAAGAATTTAACTTAGTTGAGCTATTTTACGGATTAGATATGCAAATATTAACGTATTTAAAAGTGATTCACCAAAATTATCCGAACGCTTTCCCGTTAGGTGCTTTCTATCAACCGATTACCCATATAAATGAGTTAGCAACACATGACGTAAAAGATGAAAAAGAGCAAAGTTTAGCGGATTATACATATCGTGGTTTTATTACGCTACCAGAAGTGAAGATGCAACAAATCGACTCAACTTTAGAGCCACAGACAGCAAGTTTAATTTATCCTGTTAAATTAAAGAAAGATGGTTCATATGATGCCTACTCAAATTGTTTTAATGAAACTGACTTTCAGTTGCTGTCGAACTATGTTGATTATTTATTTGTTGAAGCTGCAAACCAAATTCAATCAGGAAATATTGCACTCACTCCATATCGTGATGAGCGCTTTACGACCTCATTACAACCTGGATTTAGAACAATTACTGGTTTTGACGCCACTAAACATTACCATCTGTACCGTCACAAACAATTACGGAAAAAAGATATCATTCAGAAAATTGAACAAATATTACAATCTCAACAAGAGGAGGTGAGCGAATGAGCCGTCAATTTAATCAACAACAATTAGCAGCAATTGAAGCGAAGGGGTCAAATATTCTAGTATCCGCATCAGCCGGCTCAGGTAAAACAACCGTTTTAATTGAACGAATCATTCGTCACGTACTCTCTGATTATGCGAGTTTGGATCAACTATTAGTGGTCACTTTTACTGAGATGGCAGCGAATGAGATGAAAGAACGGCTAGAAATGGCCTTAAAACAACAAATTAATCATTCAAAAGATCCGGAACTCAAACGTAATTTAATGAGACAACTGAGTATTTTACCTGAAGCACATATTCGTACGTTACATTCATTTTGCTTGACGGTAATACAACAATTTTTCTATCTAGATGATATTGATCCAGAATTTACGTTACTCACAGACGCAACCCAAATTGAATTGTTAAAAGAAGAAGCCTGGGCGGCATTACTTGAATTAATTATCGATGATTCACCTTCGATTAAAGTGAGTTCAGATGAATATTTAACACTCCTAAGGTCATTTAGCAAAGGGCGTAATGATGATCGTCTGTATCAAATGATCAATCAACTCTGTGAGTTCGCTCGAAGTAATCCTGATCCACTCGGCTGGATGGAAAATATAAGTCATCCAGATCATTTCTTGCTAGATTTTTCAACCCCATTCTATCAAAGCAGTCTTATTGAATATTCGATGCAACTAATCAAAGAGGCAAAACATCAATGGCAACTGGCACTGCAATTGACAGAATCGTTAAGTGAAGCTACCCTTGAAAAGTATGCGACGTTTATTCAAGAAGATGCACATATTGCAGAATCATTGATACAACATTTTGAAAATAACCAATATGAAGAAGCCATCAACCTTATTCATCAACATTCATGGAAACGTTGGGCGAGTTACCGGCGTGATGATGAAGACAAAGAAATTATTCAACTCGCTAAAAAATATCGTGATCAAGCAGTCCAACGAATTAAAGAATTAACAAATGTTTTCCCTTACTCCTACTCACAGATGCAAACACATCTAGAGGGAAGTCAAGTCATTGTCAATTCGTTATCTCATTTAGCCATCGGATTCTACCATCAGTTTCAACGCTTAAAACGTCAAAATAAATTGATCGATTATAATGATTTAGAACATATTACGCTGCAATTATTAGCACCAATGGATCCGAAGACAAGAGAACGTCAGCCGAGCATTGCAGCTCATTTCTATCAAAATCAATTTAAAGAAGTAATGGTCGATGAATATCAAGATATTAACGAATTACAAGGATTAATCTTACATTATTTATCACATGAAACGAAATCAACGGGTAATCTTTTCATGGTAGGGGATGTGAAACAATCAATCTATGGATTCCGCATGGCCGATCCAAGTCTTTTTCTTTCAAAATACGAACGCTATCAAACATCCACAGATCAACAATTGATTATTTTAGATACAAATTATCGTTCAAGGGATAATGTTTTGGGGTATACGAATGACGTTTTTGAACGAATCATGGATAAAAATCTTGGCGAGATGATATATGCTGAAGCAGAATCACTCAAGACGGGCTTTCCTTATTTTATTGAGCAACAAGCTGATTCCGATTATAATGCTGAATTTTTACTCTTTAATAAAGACACTATGATGGAGTCAAATGAAGATTTAGAAGGGGAATTCGACACCAGTCGAGAAGCAGAAGCCCATCTAATTGCTCAAAAAATTCGCTATTTAATTGATTCAAATCAGCAAATTTATGATAAATCTAATGGCGGATTTTACCGTAAGATTGAGTACAATGACATTGTTATCTTATCATCCACAAAAAATTCTTTCTTGACACTTCAGCGTATTTTTGATCATTATGAGATTCCTTTGTTATCTCAAAAAATTGAAAGTTATTTCCAACGTCAAGAAATCCAACTGATGTTAGCTTTACTTAAGATTATTGATAATCCGCATCAAGATATTCCGCTGGTCGCCATTCTACGCTCTTATTTTGTCGGTTTATCCGATGAACAATTAAGTTTGATTCGAATTTATAGTCAAACAACAAGTTATTTTCAAGCAGTCCTTGCGTATGCGAATGCAGAAGATACGACCACGATTGATCAAACTCTACAAGGTAAAATACAAGAATTCTTAAGTCAATTAAGACATTGGCAGCGTCTAGCTGATGAAATTTCATTAGCAGAATTAATCTGGCAAATATATATGGAAACAGATTTTCTCAGTTATAACGCTGGATTAAGCAATGGTCTGCAGCGTACGTCTAATTTACACGGATTATATCAACGGGCTTCAGATTTTGAATCACATTATTTCCGCGGTATCTTTGGATTCATTCGCTATATTGAGAAGGTAATCGATCGAGATAAGGATCTTCAAGAACCGGTCTTATTAGATCATGGCCAAAATTACGTTCGCATGATGACTGTTCATGCAAGTAAAGGGTTGGAGTTTCCAATTGTGTTTTTAATGAATACTGGACAAAAAATGAATCTCAAAGAATTGCGTGAGACGATGGTGCTTTCCAAGGAACACGGTATTGGGATAGACTATATTGACACGGAGTATCATTTAAAGTATCCGACCATTCATAAAGAAGCAATTAAAAAAATTAGGGAACGTCAATTAAAATCTGAAGAAATGCGGAAACTTTATGTCGCTTTGACCCGAGCGGAACAAAAGATATATATCGTTGGAACCATTGCAAGTCAAAATAAATGGGAAGAAATGCAGCAGCTTTTATTAGATCTTGATGATCAATCAAAAACCATCCCCTTAATGCATCGGCTTAAAGCTTCAAGTTGGTTAGATTGGCTGCAACAAGCTCTCTATTATCGGTCCTCAAATTCATCCCATGCTATTCATATTTATACGATGGACCAATTGCTTTCAAAGATGGTAGAAGAAAATAATGATCAGAAAGATAATTTGATGCAATATTATCAGAAAAACTTTGCGTCAACAGCGCATGAGACACCAGATGATACATTAATGGAGTCAATGCTATTTCAATATTCATTTCCACTCAGTACCAAAACAGCTAGTTACCAATCAGTTTCTGAATTAAAACGTCTATTTGAAGAACCTTTGATTGATAAAGCCAATTACTTAACGGAAAATCCAACAACTTTGAATTTATCTGATATTGAAAGTGAGTTAGCTGGAATTCGATATACGCAAGGAACTTTTAATGAACCAAAACTAATTCAATCGAATAAAAGTCAATCTTTAACTCCAACGGAAAAGGGGACATTGATTCATCATTTAATGCAATCCTTGAGCTATCAATCCTTTAGTGATATTGAGATTACACACTATTCCACAGAGTTAGTGCGACAAGTTCAAATATTAAGCCAAACGATTGATTCAAAATTTTCATTAATTGATTTAGAAATGTTAAATAAAATTATTTCTTATCTAACTTCTGAGTTAGGACAATTCACTATTCAACATTATGACAAGGTGAAGGTGGAACAAGCATTTTCAATGATTATTCCTGCATCAAAATTATATCTTTCATCAAAGGGCCAGGAAGATTATTTGAAATATCACCCAGAAGATCAAATTCTAATTCACGGAGTCATTGATGCCTATCTAATTGTGGATCAACGAGTTATTCTATTAGATTATAAAACCAACCGATATCAAGCGTACTCTAACCAAAGTAAACGAGAACAAATTGAACACTTGTCTAATACTTATCGTTTCCAACTAAGTCTTTATGCACATGCGCTATCACTCGTTCATTCAATTGATGTTACAGAAGTTTATTTAGTATTAATTGATTTTGAAGAAGTGGTCCTTTTAACAGATTTATATCAATTTTAAATATAAAGAACGTCCAATCCAATCTTGAAGATGGAAGTGGACGTTCTTTTGAATTTATTTTATAGGGGAGGGTCATAATTAACCGGGCGACTGTAATTTCCAGCTGCATTCCATAATAGGAATTCATGGACCCCTAATTCTTTCAAGGCACGAATTTGGTCTTCGACTTCTTGAGGTCCGTAGTACATATAGGTTCCTTCAGGAAGGTAATCTGCTGTAAAATCTTGCAACCAAGGGCGTGTTTTCACAGGGTTCACTACTTCTGCGAGCACATTCGCTTCTTCGTGCATATAGGCTTTAGTAAAGTCATAAGGATATAAATCCGGATAGTTAAAACCAAAGAATCCTTCACTCCAATGTGACGGATAAATCATTGATGAGACCACATCTACTCGTTCAGCCATCATTTTGAAGTCTTGCCCAATACCACGTACATCTGGGGCATTTCCCGCAACTGCAGTGTAACCGAAGACATCGGCACTAATCTCTACATCGTAAGGCGCTAACTTTTCACGTGCATAATCTAAAAAATCTGCAATCGCTTGAGTTCTTTCTTGTCCTTCTAATTCTGGATCTTCACTGACATAAGCGGCATATCCTCCCAGTTCATATTCCAAATCTTGACTAAAAACATGAAAACCTTCTGGAAATCGAATATAGTCAAATTGAATTTCTTTAAATCCTAGTTTTGCCGCTTCCTCAGCAATTGAAATAATATAATCCCATGTTTCTTGCAAAAAAGGATTAATGAATTTAGATCCGCCACCGTCCGACCAAATTTCTCCGGTTGAAATGTCATGGAATGATAAATCCGGTCTGAGTTCGGCTAATCTTGAATCTTTAAAGGTAACAATTCGTGCAATTGGATAAATTTGCTTCGATGCTAACTTTTCTAAAATCTTATGGTAATCCACTGTAGCAGTAATATTTGCCTCAATATTTGGATTATCTGTCTCAAAAGATTGTAAAATATTTCCCCAATCATCTTTAAAGTTTAAGACGACAGCATTAAGTTCTGTTTGATCAATATAATTAATGATTTCGTCAAAATATTCTGGATTGGAAACATTTGACTCTGTTAAGTAGATACCCTTAACTCCATCTACTGGGTAGGGGATATCGATTTGACTAACATATAATAAATCAGCCGGGAGACTATCTGGTTTTACGAGCAAAGGTTCGGTTGGTATTTGTAAATCTTTATAACGATTGACAGCATTTTTTTGAACGCGATCTTGAAATTCTTTCAATTCTTCTGGAGAATAGGTAACTTCCGAGAGCGATTCGGTGGATTCAGAATTGTCGCTATTATTTTGAGATGATAATAAGGTATCGCATCCAACGATAATTGCCATGGCACCCAATAAAAGTAAGCAACGCTTTAAAATTTTTAACGTCATATTTCCCTCACAAACTATTCTTTAGATTCCGATAAATTGACTAGGTAGATTTTGAAATTAATTAATTGAGTATTGATTGGTTCAAAATAACCTAAAATTTTCTCTAAGTTAATATGGTTTGTTGTCATTAATGTTTCAACTTGTTCAAAAATTTGATAAAAGCGATTGTAATCAATTTCTGGGTCAGATAGCGAATGATAGATTTGTTGTTCGCTTTGGATATTCGCTTGATAGTCCTTGCTATAAACCGCTAAATTTTCTTGTAGCTGATTCAACAAATCAATCTGTTGAATCACTTCTTGACGATCAAGTAATTCTGCATCTGTAAATGTCGTAAATTCTTCAATATACTTTTCTAAAGCACCAACTTGTTCTGATAAAAGACCTAATTGATATTCACGTTCCGAAACATTGATTTGAATAGCAGAATTTTCATCACCAAATGCTGTGAGTCCATCTTCAGAATTAAGCGTTGCTTCAAAGTCACGCTGGATATTCTCTTCTTCATTTTGAATCTCATTTAAAATATTGATGATTTGAGTCATATTATCTTGCAAGGCATCAATTGTTCGTTTTGAGCGTTCGAGTGAATTGTCACAACCAAATAATAGGGTTGAAATCAATAAAATTGATAGATATTTTGTTATTTTTTTCATGGTTTTCTCCTAATTTTTAAAAATAGATATTAAGGGGCCCTTAATATCATTGGAAATTTCTTTATAACATAGTTTAGTATATAATATCTAAAGGACAGATTCAAACGAGTCAAATCATAAATATGAGAGGAAACGAAGATGTTATTTTCTTTTTTAATCGCAATATTTGTCATCATATTTGATCAATTGATTAAATATTGGTGTGTGATGAATTTACCATTCCAACAGCCTCAAGTCTTCATACCCAACTTTATAAATTTGACGTATCTTCATAACTACGGCGCTGGGTGGGGAATGATGCAAGGGAGAACATTATTTTTTATTTTTATCACGATGTTTGTTGTTGGATATTTATGTTATTTAATTTATAAACATCAAAATGATTCGCTAATCGTTCGATGCACCTATGGATTGTTACTTGGTGGAGCAGTAGGTAATTTGATTGATCGCGTACGATTAGGTTATGTCATTGATATGATTCAATTAGACTTTATAAATTTTCCGGTTTTTAATATTGCTGATGCGGCCTTAACACTAGGGTGTATCGCTTTAATACTCATCATTTTTACCGATCAAGAAGGAAAGGATTATCTATAATGATAAAATATGAAGAATTCACTTATGTGCTAGACGGCGAACAAGATCGACTAGATCGAGTACTTTTAAATTATTTTCCGAAAGAGAGTCGCTCAACCATTCAAAAATGGATTAAAGACCAACAAGTAACCGTGAACGGTAAACAAGTAAAGGCAAATTATGTGACCAACGGAGATGAGACAGTCACAATTCAAATTCCGATTGATAATGAGGACCCAATTGAGCTTACACCTGATAATTCGCCGCTTGATATCATTTTTGAAGATTCTGAGCTGATTATTGTTAATAAACCGCAAGGATTGGTGGTTCACCCTTCAAAAGGACATCCGAATGGAACTTTAGTAAACCGTCTAGTCTATCATTTTCAAAACGCATTGAGTGATGAGGCGGGATTATTTCGACCGGGAATTGTTCATCGAATTGATAAAGAAACTTCTGGATTAATAGCAATTGCTAAAAATAACTCAGCACACCGAGTTCTTGCGCAGCAATTAATGGATCGGACGATGGGGCGAATTTATACAGCGTTAGTTCTCGGTGAAATTGGTCCTCAAACCGGAATTATCGATATTCCATTGCGGCGCGATCCTAAGAACCGTTTGAAATATACGGGCGATGCAGCAGGGAAGGAAGCCATCACGCATTTCAAAGTAATTGAACGGTATGTGGGAGCCACACTTGTAGAAGCAAAACTCGATACTGGGCGAACGCACCAAATTCGAGCTCATTTTGATTATATCGGACATCCCATTGTTGGTGACCCTTTATATCGATCTGCAATACACGGCAGCGCCACATCGCTAAATTCTTTAAAGGATGGCCAATACTTACATGCCTCGAGATTACATTTAATTCATCCGGTCACTCAGCAAGAAATGAAGTTCGAAGCACCCATGCCAGATTCGATGCGCCACCTGTTAGGCAGCTTAACACCCCTTAATCCATGATTTATGATATAATAAATAAGTATTATCTGAGGAGGGGTGCGAATGTCAAACAATCAAAAAATTCTTGATAAAATTCGAAATTTATTAACTTTAGCCGAAGATGCCTCGGATACTGAAGGTCAGACTGCCTTACTCATGGCTCAAAAATTAATGCTAAAATATAAAATTTCACAACAAGAAGTGGATGCATCAAATCCTCAAGAGATTGTTATTAAATCCCTATCGGTTTATAAACGGATTTATTGGTGGGAAAAAGTTTTGGTAAAGATTATTGCTAAAAATTTCCGTGTAATGTTTTACATCCAAAGTCATCGTCTACCTCACCAAGAAAGTGTTCAGCGCAAATTAGTCCTTATGGGGTTTGAGGAAGACGTTGAATTAGCGTACGAAGTTTATCATTTGGCAGCACAAATGATGAAACACTATGCGTCTATAGCATTAAAAGAAATTGATTCTGATACAACAATTGCAATTACACGAAGATCTTATTACCAAGGGTTCTTAGATGGCCTGAAAGATAAGTTTGATCGCCAACGTCATGAGTTTTCAGAAGATAATCCAATTTATGATTTAGTGATTCAAACACCTTCTGCCGTGAAAGAAAAATTTGAACATGAGATTAATGGCCGTTTGAAATTTAAAGCGCCTGAGTATAACGAATCGAGTCAAGCGTATAGTGATGGATATCATAAGGGAAATACAGTTGATTTGATGGCACGTCATATTGAACAAAATTCAAGTGAACCTCGGAGGAATTCATAATGTCATTGTTATTCATTTTCTCGCTCTTAGCTGGCTTGTTGAACATGATGCCACCCTCTGTCAGTGAAACAATCGAACCGATAGCGGAGCTGGCTACTTATAGCTATCTGCATTGGAATGATGTCTATCGATTCCCAGATCCAAGTTTGATTGAAGGTGCAGTAATCCATCAACCGATTCCTCTGGAAAATGTTTATCAAGGCGAGGTAAATATTAAGTATCCCGTAGGAGAAGCGAGAGGATTTGAACCCAATACATTGGTCGTGAACGGTCATCCCTTTTACTATACTGACTTAAAAGGGAATCGCGGATATGGAGAAGATTTTGAAACCCTTAATGAAGCACTTGGACGTAATGAAGCTGTCCGAGTCGGTAAGCGCGGGATTGAAACTTTTTTTGGGCATTATTATAATTTATCAGATAATGGCGTTTTTAATCCACTCCACGATCAAGATTTGTTACATATTGGTTCTGAAGTAATTGTGACGAATGAAGAAGGATTAAGTAAAGGGTACTATATTACGCAAACCATTGAATTTCTTCATGCCAATCAAGGTCAGCAATTTTATGGTGATTATTATATGCCACAGATGGCTTATAATGGGACAGGGGAAGAATTAGTCTATATTCAATATTGCCGCTGGGACATTGAATTAGGCCTATTAATTACGAATATCGGACATCGGATTTGGTAGAAGTATGTTTATTTATTTACTTGAAGTCGAGCTATTATTAGAAGATTGTTATTCATTAAAAGATAAGCGTCGCATAATTCGTTCAATTTTAGATTATGCCCGTGATCAACTCAAAATTTCTAGTTGTGAAATATCCAATCATGATACTTATAATCTAACTCGTTTAGGATTTGTCACGATCAGTAATCAACGAAATTTAGCTAAAGATATGCTAGAGCAATGGCTTGAACGTATCATTTCATACTATCCTGTTCAATTGCAACACTATATTATTGAAGAGCGATAATAAATTAAAAGGTTAAAGTTTGTTTATCCAACAGACTTTAACCTTATTTTTATGCATAAAAATTTTGATTATCCATATATTCTAGATTCTGGTAGAGTTGAGGATACTGATGACAAATTGGATTACGTGGGTGACAAACATTTCGGCCAAAATAGATGATGGATTGATGTGCCTGTGTTAAATCTTCCGCAGGTAAGATTGATACAATATAGTCTTCAATTTGTCGTACGGTCGCATTTTCCGGAACGATTTCATGGTGTTTACATACACGACTCACATGGGTATCTACCGCAAAGGCTGGGATATCAAAGGCAATGCTCATGACAACATTGGCAGTTTTACGACCTACTCCAGAAAGACTTTCAAGTTCTTTCCGCTCTTTGGGCACCACTCCATCAAAATCAGACATAATTTGTTGACTACACTCAACGATAAATTTTGATTTATTCCGAAACAATCCAATTGATTTCAAGTAAGGTTCGATTTCTTTTGGGGTTGCTTTGGATAAATCTAAAGCGGTTGGATAATCTTTGAATAATTTTCGTGTCACTTTGTTAACTGCGATATCCGTCGTCTGAGCACTCAGCATGACAGCAATTAATAGTTGAAAAGGGGTGTCATACTCTAAAATAGTTTCAACATCGGGATATAACTTAATAATCTCTTGGATAACATAACAAGCACTATCTTGTGTTAACATTATTTTGCTCCTTCACTAACTTAATACTAGACACATCTTTTGAGTCTGATATAATAATTTGTGGCTATAATTATTTTTTAGGTCATTAAATAGATACATCTACTATATCATAATGATGGGGGAAGTAAATTGATTGAACTAAGTCATCTTACAAAATCTTATCGCACAAAACATCGACATATCAAAGCGCTCGATGATGTATCTTTAACTATTAATCCTTCAGAAATTGTAGGAATTGTAGGTGAGAGTGGGGCAGGTAAATCAACTTTACTCCGGTGCATCAATTTATTAGAAAAACCTGATCAAGGAACCATTAAAGTAAATCAACAAGATGTCATGTCACTTAAGCATCAGGAGTTACGTCTATTGAGACAACAGATTGGGATGATCTTCCAACAATTTAATCTTTTAGCAAATAAAACCGTTGCTGAAAATATTTTATTGCCTGTTCATATTGCCCATTCTAAACATTATACACCGCTAGAAGAATTGCTTGAGTTCGTTGGATTATCCGATTATCGACATGCGTATCCAAGTCAATTATCCGGCGGGCAAAAGCAGCGAGTAGGTATTGCACGTGCTTTAATTAATCAACCTAAAATATTATTGTGTGACGAACCCACTTCTGCCTTAGATCAAACAACGACAGAAGAGATTGTTGATTTACTTAGACAAGCTCAAAAGCAATTTGATACGACAATGGTGATTGTAACGCATGAGTTGGATGTGATTAAACAATTGAGCTCTCGCGTAGTCGTTATGGAACGTGGACAAATTGTGGATCAATTTCACCATCAAAATGTGGAACATAAAATGCCTCGACATAACTATCGTCAACGTGTTAGAGAGGAGTTAGGTCAATGGAATGGTCATATCTAATCGAACGAATTACTGAATATTGGCCGAAATTATTTATCAGTTTAAAAGAAACAATGATTATGATGGGATTTAGTACCTTAGCTGCAGTTGGTGTTGGATTACCTTTAGGCACTTTCTTATTTTTAGCAGCCAAACAAGATTTACTTGGTCAAAAACGTTGGGCACGAATAGCTCATTCTCTCTTGAGTTTAGTTATTAATATCATTCGCTCATTCCCATTCTTACTACTCGTTGTAGCGCTACAACCCGTAGTTCGGATGCTTTATGGACGGGCTACTGGAAATCCGGTTGCAGCATCATTTTCAATGATGGTGATTGCATCAGCTTTATACGCTCGTTTTGTAGAACAGTCCTTATTTGATGTCCCGATCGGAATTATCGAGACAGCTCAAGCCATGGGAGCAACGATCTGGCAAATTGTGTTTAAATTTTTATACGTAGAAGCTCGCAGTTCATTAATTATTGGATTTACAACTGCATTTGTTAGCTTCTTATCATATTCAACGATTATGGGCGTTATTGGGGGAGGTGGTATTGGCGACTTTGCGATTCGTTACGGCTATCAGCGATACGAATCAGATATCATGTACTTTGCAATTGTACTAATTATTATTCTAGTACAAATTTTTCAATACTTTGGGTTAAAGCTCGCTCAAAAAATTGATAAACGATAAAACACATTCGAAAAGGAGATTTTTTAGTAATGAAAAAATTAGTAAAAACTTTATCTATTTCAGCACTTGCATTATCGACTGCTTCTAGCTTACTAACAGCCCAAGCAGAAGAAGAGCATGTATTACGCGTTGCTTCACACTTACCACCAATGACAGATATTGTCGAATTAGCAGCTAAAAACATCGCAGAGCCTTATTCAATTGAGTTAGTAGAAGTTTCTGATAACATTCAATATAACGAAGCAGTATTCCATGATGAAGCTTATGCAAGTTTTGCTCAACATCAACCATTTATGGCAATGTTTAACGAAGAACGTGATGCTGATTTAGAAGCAATTCAGCCTATCTATAATGCGGTTGTAGGTTTTTATTCACCGGTTTATCAATCAATTGAAGATATTGAAGACGGGGCTGAAGTTGCCATTCCATCAGATCCAACCAACGAAGCTCGTGCACTATTAGTTTTAGCACAACAAGGTCTAATTACACTTGAAGAAAAAGATGCATTACCAACAGTGGATGATATTAAAGAAAACCCTAAAAACCTTAAATTTACTTCAGTCGATCTACTAAATTTAACTGGAGCTTATGAAGATGGAGTAGAATTAGTATTTAACTATCCAACTTATATTGCAAAAATTGACTTAACACCAGAAGATGCACTTTTCTTAGAAGATGAAGAAGACAATACTTTTGCAATTACAGTAGTTGTTCGTAAAGAAAACGTTGATAGTGAAGCTACGAAAGCATTAAAAGATGCATTCACTTCTCCAGAAGTCTATGAATTTTTAGAAAAATTATCCGAAGAAGGACACCTTCGTCCAGCATTCGAGCTTGAAAGCGACGAAACGACCGCAGAATAATTTATTATATTAAAAAAGATGAATTCTCACCTCATAATGATAATTCATCTTTTATTTTTATTTATGAATCAAAGTTAAACCACTTGCGAGCAGAATTGATACTCGCATTTTTTGTAGCTTTCGCAAGCGATTTGACAATATATTTTGAATTTTTATTTAAAATCGCCGTCATCTGTTTAATCGCATAATTAGAAGCAAATGTACGAAGCTGTCGTTGCTCACGCTCTTCATATTGTCCTAAGTATGATTGGGTAATATAGCCAACACGTAAAGTTAAGAATGCATTAATCGAGCCTTCTAGAACTGAACTAATAATTAAATTCGTTATCGGAACCATCCCAGGAATCATTGAAGCTAAGCTCTCACCAACAACCGATGTAATGACCGGCTCAAGCTGTGATTCAATAAGATCATAATCCTCAATGGAACGTGCTGCTAAAACAGCTGTAATTACCTGACTATATAGGCGAAACAAGCTCTGTAAGGTCGGATAGGTCTCATATAACCTAGCTAATTGATAGATCATACGCCCTAATGTATACAAGACCATTGCACTATCTAAAACACCATTTTGACTGATCGCAGTACTTATAAATAACGCATTCGCATTTTCTTGAATAATTTGATTAGATTCCGATTCTAATTGCGATAACATCGATTCAATCTGTGTTTGATAAAGTTGAATCTGTTGTTCAACTTCATCCTCATCGATAATTGAAGCAATCTCAACTTCAGGTAACTTTTCAGGTACAACACTGATATTCGGGTTATGACGTAAAATTCGCTCCATTTGAATTAAATATTTTAACAACTCCTGACGTGTATAATTGTGCGGTAAAGTTTTCATTGCTTTGGGTCCGTGATAAATTCGCCAAACACGATAAAATAAATAACTAAGTAAGAGTAAAATAATCAAAGTCACTGCCAAAGCAAGATACGTATGAATTGAAGCCAATAATCGGTAGAATAACATAAATTGATTGATTAAAAATAGTGTGGCAATGACGCCAAAGATATGGGTTATTAATCGAAATAAACGCTGTATATCTTGTAACCAACTTGACATACTATCCATCCTTTCATTTGTTAGCTTACGGTGTTTGAAAAACTTGTTTTATTATAGCATAATAATAGCGTATAGCTCATCTAATAAGATTGAAGGAGTTTAGAATTGAATAAATGTTTCACATTAAATAAGGAATTAATACTACAATTATCAAAATTTGTTTTAGTGGGTGGAAGCGCCACGTTAGTAGATATGGTGATTTTGTATATTGCTAATAGTGTATTAGGAATCCACCATTTGATTGCTGCAACAATCGCTTTTATCATAGCAACATTTTATAATTATTACTTATCCATGCGTTTTGTTTTTAAAAGTCGATACGATGAAACAGGTAAGCGCAAAGAAATGATTATTTTTTATACTTTAAGTGTGTGTGGTCTCATACTAACAATTATCGGTTTAGCTATCTTAGTCGATGGTTTCCAGCAACCGGTGATGCTATCCAAAATAATTGTAGGGGTTTTTGTGATGATTTTTAATTTTGTTACACGAAAAATATTTTTAGAGCAAGCAGAGTAGGAGTAAACTATGAAGTTATCCATTGTCATTCCATTTTATAATGAAGCAGAAGCTATCGAGTTAACCCACGATACAATTGCTCAAGAATTAGGAGAATTGAGTTCAATTGAATTAGAATTAGTCTATGTTAATGATGGCAGTTCAGATAAAACACTCCAATATATTCAACATTTTGCCGAGTTAGACTCACGTGTAAAGTATATTAGTTTTAGTCGAAATTTTGGCAAAGAAGCTGCGATTCTTGCTGGACTTGAACACGCAACGGGAGATTTAACTGTCTTAATGGATGGAGATTTACAACATCCTCCCTATGTCGTAAAACAAATGATTGAAGCCTATCATGAGGGTTACGATATTATAAGTGCAAAGCGGACGAGAGAAGGAGAGAAGAAAATCCCTTCGTTTTTTGCCCGGATGTTCTATCGCGTGGCAAACCAGTCGATGGATATTTCACTTCAAGACGGGGTCTCGGATTTTAGAGGTTTTAGCCGTAAAGCACTTAACGCGATCTTATCTTTAAGAGAATACAATCGATTTTCAAAAGGCATTTTCAGTTGGGTAGGGTTTAAAGAGAAAGTGATTCCCTATAAAAATGAAATTCGTAAACAAGGTCAAACGAAGTTTAATTTTTCAAAGTCCATGAACTATGCGATTCAAGGTTTGATTTCATTTAATAGTCAACCGTTGAGACTTATTATCCATATTGGAATCGGATTGGTTGGACTTTCAATCTGTTATTTAATTTGGCTATTAATTGAATTCTTTATGTTTAAAGATCGAATCGTCAGTGGTTATTTCACGACAATTTTTACAATTATATTCTTTGGAGGAATTCAGCTTTTATCACTAGGAGTATTAGGAGAATATATCGGTAAAATCTATTATGAAACGAAACACCGACCGCATTACATTGTGGATGAGACGAATTGTTATCCGTCGGAGAAAGGGGAGCCATATGTTGAAGAGACAAACTAAAAAATCTTTTAATCCTCAACACAGTATGATGCTACTGCTCAGCTTTTTAATGCCACTTTCGATTGTAACGATTACTTGGTATTTCAATGAATTCTATCCGTTCGGGGATAATACTGTAATGGCAATTGACTTTGGTAACCAATACATTGATTTATTTGCATTTATGCGTCGAACCATTTTAGAACGTGATTTTGGCGCGTTGGTCTATTCATTCAATAAATCAATGGGCGGTTCAACCGTTGGGATTTGGGCTTATTACTTATTAAGTCCATTCAATTTAATTTATTTATTATTTCCAAAATTAGAAATTGTCAGCGCGGCACATTTAGGAATCTTCTTAAGATATGGCTGTATGAGCTTAGCCATGGCTTATTATTTATCAAAACGCCAAAGTAAAGATAATGCTAATTTAAAGATTGTTTTATTCAGTACTGCATACGCATTATGTGGATTTAGCGTATCCTATCAAATGAATCCTCTATTTATGGATGCTTTAATTATGCTTCCGCTTATCTTAATTGGACTGGAAGAATTGCTCGATGGCGGAAGACCATTTAAGTTTATTGGACTACTCGCATTTACGATTTTTATCAACTTCTATATGTCATTTATGATTTGTATTTTTATTGTCTTTTACGCGATTTACTACATTATGGCGCATCAATGGCAAGTCAGTGAATCTCGTGAAAAACGTTTTGAAATTTTATGGAAGCGACTTTATCCAGTTGCTTTGAGTGGAATCTTATCGGTTGGATTAATTGCATTTTTTATCGTCCCATTATTTTTCAACTTACTTTATAGTAAAGGGGAATTAAACTCGGGAATGCGTTTCGCTTGGGAATTACAAATCAACCCATTAGAAATATTTTCGAAGTTTATGATTGGTTCTTTTGATAATAATTCCTGGTCTGCCGGGCCTAATCTACCAAATATTTTTGTCAGCTCATTACCTTTAATCGGTTTAATATTATATTTCTTTGAACCCCGTATTACTAAATATGAAAAAATTGGAGCAACAGGCATCTTTATAATTTTCCTTATTTCGATTGTCCATAAATTTACCAACCAACTGTGGCATATGGGACAATCTCCAGCAGGATTCTTCTATCGTTTTTCTTGGTTAATCTCATTTTTCATTATTTTATTAGCGTACCGCTACTTTGAGAAAAATAATCGAATTAAAACAACAGAATTATTCTTTATTGCAGCGGTATTATTATTTGTGTTGAGTTTTGTGATGTTACAAGATCATACGTTCTTAACATCGGCTCAGCTTCAAGCTTCTGCTTTTTGTTTTGCCTTAGTAGGGATTTTATTAGTTTCAAAACATCGATATAAATGGGCTGCCATCGCCGTGATTCTAGCTGCTGAGTTAGGATCTAATATGTATTTATCCCAATCACGTATGAATTATCCTAGTTTAAGCTTGTTTAAAAATTCAATCGCAATTTCCCAAGAATATGTTGATAAAATTCGACCAGATGACGATGAGTTTTACCGAATTAATCCTTTATTCTATCGGGATAAAAATGATCCCTTTATGCAAGACTTCGCTGGTTTTACAAACTTTAGCTCGAACTTAGAAAATAATACCCGTAATTTATTTTATCGTATTGGAAGTAATGGAATTAATGCTGCTACAACCTATAATGGTAGTAAAATTACGGATGCCATCTTTAATATTCAATATCATATTAAGGATTTACCGTACACAGGTGATTCCGACCAACCACAATATCATTTCAGAGAAGATTTTTCGCGTCCAGGTGTCTTAACAAGTGAAAACTTAATCGACTCTACCGATCGATTTGAAATTTACCGTAATCCAAACGTCTTACCGATTGCTTTTGGTGTGAATGAATCCGTTATTCAACTCGAATTGATCAAAAATCGACCAATGAATAATCATAATGCCATTGGCCAAGCAATAATAGAAAGAGATGATATCTTTCTACAAGATATTGAAGCTGAGCTTGATTCGATGGAAAACCTCGAAGTCATCACAGAAGATCAAAATAATTTTACGGTTAAACGTCAAAATGATTATGAAGAAGGTGTGATCACATATCGGTTCACTCCAACTACTGATGATGATTATTATGTACAATTACCTGATTCCATTCGCTTTATGGATAGTAATAACAATCGATTCCTATTAAATGGTCAGCGGTTACCGATGATTTCAAGTTATAGTGAAACACAATTAGTCAACATTGCTAGTCATGCGAAAGGAATTGAACAAACTTTTTCAATTCGGACTGAAGCTAATCATCCGATTGATTTAAGTCAATTACGCTTTGCTAGATTGGATGAAAGTTTGGTCGAAAAACTGGTCGCAGAGCGTCAACCAAGCGGACTTCAAGTAAAACATAGCAGTAGTAACTCAATTGAAGGAAATGTAAATATTACCGATGACTCATCATGGATGTTTACTTCAATTCCATATGATCGAGGATGGCGCATTCAAGTAGACGGAAAATCCGTTGATACTCGTGAAATATGGGAAGGGTTGCTCGCATTTCCGATTCAATCCGGAGAACATCAAATTAAAATGGTATATCGACCGGTAGGATTAATAGCTGGAATTGGGATATCTATTGTATCTATTATTGCATTAGTGGTGTGGATTATGTATTACAATCGACATTTTATCAAAGCCAAATAATCCTCAATTCGCCTTTAACTGTTTAGGTTAGAGGCGATAATTTTTCTTATTCAGTAATATTTTGTATACTTACTATAAATAATTAATTGATGTGAGAAGGGGGCTAATATGTTTTTTAATATTAATTTACTATTTAATGGAAATTGTCAAGAAGCTTTTGAATTTTACCATCAGATATTAGGTGGGGAAGCATTTAATCCAACGATTACATATGGAGAAATTGATCCTGAAATATCCGATGAACTGAAAGACAAAATTTACTATACTGAGTTATCATTTGGCGACTTTACTTTAAGAGGACAGGATGAAGCACTTTCCGGAAGTTTCTTAGACCGGACGAATACGATAATTAATTTAGATTTCGACAGCTCTTTAGTAGGGGAGGCACTATACCAAGATTTATCCGACGGTGGCACCATTATTGAACCTTTAGATACGCTCATCGATGGTGTACAATATAGTAAATTTATTGACAAATTTGGAATCACTTGGGAAATATTAATCCATATTTAATTTTTGACCTGAAATTTTCAGGTCTTTTTCATTTTTGTATTGACAGCGTTTTAATAAGTGATTAATATTAGAATTATATTATTAAATTAAAATATTGAGGAGGAAATTAACTTGAAAAAGTTACGCAATTGGTTATTAATTTGGCTGCTTCTTGCAGGAGTATTAAGCCCATCCGTTGCGATGGCTACAGAGCTATCAAATGAAACTGGTGATACATCACAAGTCATATCGCATGTGATAGATTCGATTGAAGAGAGCACCCTTGAAAATATCGAGGAACACTCAGAAATTGATTCGGATGAAGCACAAGTCGATGCATTGGATGAAAATATTGAAGAAGGTTTCCATGACTTTTCAGAAAGCACTGAAACCGAAATTTTTGATGTTGAAACAGAAGAAGTTTCAGGGGAAGTGACAAACAATCTTGATAAAGACGTGAATAATAATGAAATTGAAGTTGATGATGATAAGATTTCAACTGAAACGACTGAAGTAAACTCACGAATAAGCGATGAATCTTCACAAAATGAAGCATCAGAAGATCTTATTTCAATTATTGTTCAAACAAAAAACATTGCAGCGCTTCAACGTGGAATTGATCGCCATGACGCAAGATTTAAAGAATCATTAATCGAGGCTGAGAATGAAGTTCAGTCAACAGTTGATGAAATTATCGCTTCCTTAAAAGAACAAGGGTTTGATATCCAGACAAATCAATATTTTTCTGCTTCCTTCACAGGATTTTCAGCTAAAGTTGATTCAGCAACTTATCAAGCTTTGTTAAAGCATCACCAAGTTCAAAGTGTCAATATTCAGCAACAATTCAAGCAACCTGCTTCGCCTCAAATGCATTCGAGTGGTAGTCTAGTTGGCCTTGATCCAGCGTACTACGAACAATTTGGTTACAAAGGGGATGGGATGGTTGTCTCTGTGATTGATACTGGTGCGGATCCAGAACACCGCGATTTTAACTTAGATCCGGACGTACCTGTTCGTTACAATGAAGCAGCCATGCAAGCGTTAATCGAACTATTAAAACTTCCAGGAAAATATTACTCATCGAAAATTCCTTATGGATTTAACTATGCAGATAATGTTCAAACGATTAAAGACGTCGATGAACATGGGCTTCACGTTGCAGGAACCATTGGAGCCAATGGGAACATTGAAGAAGGTGGAATTCAAGGTGTCGCACCGCATGTTCAACTTCTAATTATGAAAGCATTTACCAATGACCAAGCTCATAGTTCTGTGTTTGAAGATACTTGGCTTAAAGCTTTCGACGACTCCATCAAACTGGGAGCAGATGTTATTAATATGTCGTTAGGTAGTGCCTCTGGATTTACCCTTGATGGAAATTCACCTACCGCATTAGCCTTTAAAAAAGCACGAGAAGCAGGAATTATTCCGATGGTTGCCGCTGGGAATGACCGAAATACGGCATGGGGACAAGATGCACCTAACCTTGCTGCCAATCCAGACCAAGGTGTACTCGGATATCCTGCAGTATTAGAAGACTCAATGGCCGTTGCATCAAGTGAAAATAGACAGTATATGGAAACTTACGTGTCAATTAAGACCGGTGAAGAAGAAGTTACCGTCAATGTACTAGGTAAGACGCCATTTGAAGATAATTTCTCAGAAAATTATCATTCCATTGTTGATAAAGGGAAAGGTCTGCAAAGTGATTACAACGAAAATGAAGATTTATCTGGCAAATATGTATTGATACATCGTGGAGATATATCTTTTGGTGAAAAATATGCCCGAGCGGTAGAACATGGTGCAGCTGGGGTAATTATCGTTGACAATATTGAACAAGATTACCCAATGAATATGACAGGAATTGAAGAGAATCCTAACGTTCCAGTCATGTTTATTCGTAAAAAAGATGGCGAAAAGATTTTACAATTAATTAATCAATCGGATCGAAATCCTGTGCAAGTTAAAATTCCTCACGGTAAAGAATACTTTGAAAACCCACAATTCAAGCATATTAGTGAATTTTCATCTTGGGGCCCTACAACAGATTTACGGTTAAAACCAGATATTACAGCGCCAGGTGGCCATATCTATAGCTTAATGAGTGATAATCGTTACCAAGATATGTCTGGAACTTCGATGGCTACACCTCATATGTCAGGTCTTGCTGTTCTATTAATGCAATACCTATATGAAAATAACTTCTTAACGCGTCAAGAAGATGGCAAGGCCGATCCAAAACAAGACGACTTAACGATGCTAATGTTAATGAATACTGCCGTACCGATGGTAGACCCTAATAGTGAAGACCAAACATACTATAGTCCTACTGTGCAAGGTGCTGGGTTAGTTAATATCGCTAATGCGATGAAGAATAAAGTTACGGTAACCGCTACAAATGAACGTGACACGCTTAAAGATGGTAAGCTAGAGTTACGCGAAGTAGGCGAAGAATTTAATGTTCAACTCGAACTTAAGAACTACGGGGATGTCGATCAAACCTATCAACTAAAATATGAATTAATTCATTCAACTGTTGATCAAGATTCAAATCGTTATACAGAAACAACACGAAATGTTCAACGCGTTGCTTTAGGGGAAATTACTGTCAAAGCAGGCGAGACATTGAGTATTGAAAAAATCTTAAATACTTATGGTATTCCAGCAGATCAATATATCCATGGCTTCTTCATCTTAGAGGCTCAAGGGGAAGATACACCAAATCTTACTGTTCCATTCTTAGGTTATAAAGGGCAATGGGATCAACCTCGAATTATCGACCATATGATCGATTTTGAAGGACCGGATAAAGTTAATTATCCAATTATGGAATATTTCAATGAACAAGGGGAGTTGACTGGTGTTGATAAATCGGCTTTCGTTCGTTTAAATGAAGGCAATGGATGGAACTATTGGACAGCCTATAATGTTGACAATAAACCAACTGTGTTTGTGTCACAAGTCAATATTGAAGGACAAACAAATAATTTGACACCTGTATTATCTTTCTTACGTGATGCAGTCAATGTTGATTTTAGAATTGAAGATGCGAATAACCAAATCATTCGCAACCTAATGCATGAAAATCGCATTGTTAAAGTTGGTAAACTCTATATGGATAATGGACGCTATAATTTCCTTCAACAAATGAGAAATGCTACTTGGGATATGCGCGATGCGAACAACGAATACGTGGCAGATGGTATTTACAAATATGTTATCGAAGCTGAAATCGACTACCAAGGTGCACAACGCCAACGCTATGAATATCAAATTGTGGTCGATAATACACCACCTGAAGCAGAAGTAACAATTGAGGATCATCGTGTTACCATAAAAGCAACGGATAATTTATCAGGAATAGATTATATAGAAATTTACAACCCTGAAGGAGGCTGGATTTCAGGGCCTGCGATTGATCGCAAAGCAACCCCAATGTTGTTAAAAACTGAACAAATCATTGAATTACCAGATTATTTACAAGAAGCAAAAGTATTGATGCTCTACTTAAGAGATAATTCAGGTCAAGTAACGCGCAAAGTAATTCGTGGTCAACTTCCAGAGGAACAGCCTGAAGATCAGAATCAAGATGAAACTGAAGAAAATGAGCAACCAGAGGAATCGGAAGAGCCGAATCAACCAGAAAATCCTGAAAATCCAGAACAACCTGAGAATCCTTCTGAAGAAGCGGAAGATAAACCCATTATAATTGAAAATCAGCAAATTGATCCTGAAGATTATACTTTTGAGATGGGAGCAACAACGAAAGAATTGCCACTCATTACCATCAATCACCCAGGTGTTTATGGTATTTATGGTGAAAATGATGAAATTGCTGGCTTCAATGCAGAAGTGAAAAACTTCAAGGAAATTCATCGAGCTGAATACATAATTCGGAACTCAAAAGGTGAGGTAATTAAAGAACTTACACCTGCTGAAATATCAAAGTTAGGTGACTTAACAAAAGTCTACGGTGAATATGATATTAAAGATATTCAAGAATCTGATCAATATAATTTAGAATTGATTGTTTACACTTTATCTGATAATGATAAGCTTGTGAAGCAACAAATTTCACGTCCATTTAGAATTGATCGTCAAGCACCGAAAGTTAATATTCAACAAATTGAAAGTCAAGACGGACGCTTATTGATTGAAGTAGATTATGAAGAAGATATGAACTATATCGAAATCTTTGTCAATAATCATCAAATCCTCAGGGAAGATGTTACATATGATACATTATTACCTAAGATGATTAAAGGTAAAAAAGTATTTGAGTTACCTAAAGTATTGATTGGTAAAACCGTACAAATTCGTGCATACGATGATGCAAACCAGACTATTTTTGAAATGGAGTTGAAAGATCCAACTCAACCAGAAGAAACGACCCAAGAGAGTGAAACAACTACTGATGAAACGACTCAAGAGAGTGAAACAACTACCGAAGAAACAACCGAAGAAGTAACTTCGGAAGAAACAACTCAAGAGAGTGAAACAACTACCGAAGAAACTACGGAAGAAGTAACTTCGGAAGAAACAACTCAAGAGAGTGAAACAACTACTGAAGAAACTACGGAAGAAGTAACTTCGGAAGAAACAACTCAAGAGAGTGAAACAACTACCGAAGAAACAACCGAAGAAGTAACTTCGGAAGAAACGACTCAAGAGAGTGAAACAACTAC
>NZ_PKHE01000010.1:0-12287 GCF_002847645.1 Falseniella ignava | reverse complement strand
GAAGAAACAACTCAAGAGAGTGAAACAACTACCGAAGAAGTAACTTCGGAAGAAACAACTCAAGAGAGTGAAACAACTACTGAAGAAACTACGGAAGAAGTAACTTCGGAAGAAACAACTCAAAATTCAGAAATAACAGAAGAAGTCGATGAGAAAGAACAGGATGATCACACTGTGGACGTATCGCCAAGAAATATTGAAGAATTAATTGGATTGATTAAGGAATTAACTTATAAGTTAGCTCATTTAGATCAGTATCGTTATCCAAATGCATTGTCGATTGAAGCGATGCACCAACAAATCGAAGTAGCTAAACGGGCACTTAATGAAAAGACGAATGAGGAATCTATTAACAATCTGATTGAAATACTTAAGGCATACAATCGTGAATTTACGCTTAAATCAGGTGCAGCTATTCCATCAGCACAAAAGAGCAGTGTAGAAAGTGGTAAATCACAATCAAATAATCTACCACCGCAATATGGTCATTCAACAATTTCAATATCAGATTTAGCAATGTACAATTTATGGTATTTATTAATACTGACTATAGAGTTAGTCACTGATTATTTAATCCCATAATATTTTGCTTAAACATCCGATGCAAATCGGATGTTTTTTTATATTAATCAAAAATCGTACCTAATGAAAAATTTAATAAGAATATATTTTTCAATAAATCCTAATTAATACTTAAAATAATATCAAAATTAAGTGCCATTCTTATCTTAATTAGTATTACTGATTTTAATTTATCGTTTAAATTAAATTAATTTTACTAAAAGACCTTACACATCAGAATACTAACTAGATATTGTGAAATATAAAAAAAGTTTGATAACCCCTATATATTGTGTATAATTGTATGTGCACACACAACATATTGATTTTTGTGTTATCAGTACTCTATAAATCATATAGGAGGTCTATCATGGAATTAATTCACCAACCACAAACAGCTCAAAAAATTACAAAACGCGACGGACGTCGCGTTAAATTCTACCCGCATTTTATTTATCAATCCATTATAAAAGCGATGGGAGCAAATATTAATAAAGAAGTCGCTAACATCATTGCGCAAAATGCTTTAAATCAAGTCAACGAGTTAAAAACGACTAAGGCAATTCACCAATTTGTCATCCTTTCATTAAAGCATTATAAGCAGTATCAAACGGCCTTAAATTATGAAAACTTTCATACAAAACAATTTAAAGACCGAGAAGATCAACTAGATATTAAGAAAAAAATTACTCAACTCACTTCAGGTAATCGAAAAATGTTAAATGAAAATGCCAATAAAGATAGCCGTGTTTTTAATACGATGCGCGATTTAACGGCTGGAACGAGCGCTAAAGCAATTGGACTCAATCTTCTACCTAAAGAAGTAGCGAATGCACATTTAAAAGGTGATATTCATTTTCATGATTTAGATTATTCACCATATAGTCCAATGACGAATTGTTGTTTAATTGATGTTAAATACATGATGGATCATGGGTTCCAAATTGGCAATGCTGAAGTTGATTCGCCTAAATCAATTAATACAGCTGCCGCCCAAATTGCACAAATTATTGCAAACGTTGCTTCAAGTCAATTTGGTGGTTGTACCATTGACCGAATTGATGAAATTCTGGCACCGTATGCAGAACTGAATTTCAAAAAGCACCTTAAAACTGCTCAGGAATGGTTCCCAGAATCTGATATTATCGAAGAATACGCAAAATCACGTACGCAAAAAGATATTTATGATGCGATGCAAAGCTTGGAATACGAAATTAACACATTATATACCTCAAATGGCCAAACGCCTTTTACGACCGTTGGTTTTGGTTTGGGAACAAATTGGTATGAGCGTGAAATTCAAAAAGCGATTTTAAATATTCGAATTCAAGGCCTTGGTAAGGAAAAACGCACTGCAATTTTCCCTAAATTGGTCTTTACATTGAGAAAAGGGACCAATCTTCAACCCACTGATGTGAACTACGATATTAAACAACTTGCAATCGAATGTGCTACCAAGCGGATGTATCCTGACGTATTAATGTATGACAAAATTTTGGAACTAACTGGATCATTTAAAGCACCGATGGGATGCCGTTCATTTTTACAAGGGTGGCACAATGAAGCCGGAGAAGAGGTCAACGCTGGTCGTATGAACCTTGGGGTTGTTACCTTGAATGTTCCGCGTATTGCTTTAGAATCGAATCAATCTCCTAAGATATTTTGGCAACTGATGGATGAGCGCCTCCAAGTCATTAAAACAGCACTATTATATCGCATTAAACGTACGAAAGAAGCCGTTCCAGCTAATGCACCGATTTTATATCAACATGGTGCTTTTGGACATCATTTGTCTGAAAATGACGAAGTAGATACTGTCTTTAAAAATCGTAGGGCTACAATCTCAATCGGTTATATTGGACTTTATGAAGCTACAGCGTACTATTTTGGACGAAACTGGGAAAATAATCCGACAGCCAAAGCATTTTCTTTAGAAATTGTCAAAAAACTAAAAGAAGCTGCTGATGAATGGGCAGATGAATATGGTTATCACTTTAGTGTCTATTCAACTCCGGCAGAATCTTTAACAGATCGCTTCTGTCATTTGGATCAAGAAAAATTTGGCTTAATTGAAGATATTACGGATAAAGATTACTACACCAATTCATTCCACTATGATGTTCGTAAATCTCCAACCCCATTTGAAAAAATTGAGTTTGAAAAAGATTATCCAAAATATTGTTCAGGTGGGTTTATTCATTATTGTGAATACCCGAATATGGTACAAAATCCTAAAGCCCTTGAAACCGTCTGGGACTTTGCATATGACCGGATTGGCTATTTAGGAACGAATACACCGATTGATCATTGTTACGAATGTGATTTTGATGGCGACTTCGAGCCGACAGAGCGTGGCTTTAAATGTCCACAATGTGGCAATACTAATCCCGATACCTGTGATGTTGTGAAACGAACTTGTGGTTATTTAGGAAATCCTAATATCCGTCCAATGATTCATGGACGCCACGAGGAGATTGCTTCACGTAAAAAACACATGGGCGCTTCAAAGTAAAGAGGGGTATTATGCAAAAACAGCAACCTTTGTTTAAAAATCCAGCTCCGAAAGAGTGGAAAGCCAGTGAGTTATCGCGAAATAAAATTGCGGATTATAAAGCTTTTAATTTTGTCGACGGAGAGGGTGTTCGCAACTCCATTTATGTCAGCGGCTGTCCATTCAACTGTCGAGGGTGTTATAACCGAATTGTCCAAAATTTTAATTATGGTGTACCCTATACTGAAGAACTCGAACAACAAATTATCGATGACTTAAAACATGATTATGTTCAGGGGTTAACGCTTTTAGGTGGCGAACCATTTCTCAATACAACGGTATTAATTCCGTTGGTAAGGCGCGTCCGTGAAATTTACGGTAATACGAAAGATATTTGGTCATGGAGTGGTTATTATTATGAAGAATTGCTCCAAGATACTGAAGATAAGATTGAGTTATTGCACTTAATTGACGTCCTAGTTGATGGACGTTTTGACATTACAAAGAAAGATTTAACGCTGCAATTTAGAGGCAGTAGTAATCAGCGGATCATAGATGTGCCTCAATCGCTTGAAACAGGCAGCATGGTACTTTGGAAATCAGGTCAATACAGATGAGATGATAATAGTAAGGCAGCAATCAAACGATTTGCTGCCTTTTTTAAGTATTCTGAGAAGCATACAAATAATGATAAATTTTTTGTATTAGATGATCTATTTCATTTAACGGGATCGATGAATAATTTATAAATAATATCTGATCATTTTCAATGTTAGAATTCATTGTAAAATGACTTAATAAATTCAATTTAATGTGAGCTGATTGGATTTTTGATAGGAAACAAGTCGAATCAAACACAACAGATGGCTTCAAAAGAAGATGTAATCCTGCTTGCCCCCCTATAATGATGGCATTAGGATCGACATTTTTTATCGATTCGATTAACTGATTCCGTTTCTTTCGATAAAATCTTCGTGAACGATTCAAGTGTTGGATTAGATCACCTTGTTGTATAAATTCAGCTAAAACAAATTGACTTAACGTATTAACATCCATTGTATGATATACTTTAAAATTTTGATATAACAGTGCAAGAGAATCAGGTAAAACCATATAACTAATTCGTAAGCTTGGAGCGATATTACGAGAGAAACTGCCTAAATAAATGACTCTTTCATGTCGATCTAAATGTTTAAGACTTGCGATCGGCTGACCACTATACTTAAACTCACTGTCATAATCATCTTCGATAATATAGCGATTATTTGATTGAATCGCCCAATTGAGTAGCTCTAATCTGCGATCGACAGGCATAATAATACCAGTTGGGTACTGATGATTCGGTGTGACAAATGTAAGTCGTGACTTAGATTTTTGAAGTTGATCGATAATCAACCCAGAATCGTCAAGTCCAATGGGGCAAACGGTCAAAGAATGATGCTGAATCACTGGCATAATCCCCTGAAATCCCGGATTTTCCATTGCAATCCTATCCCCAGGGGATAAATTAAGTATTTCAAAGAGACGCGTCATTAAATAATTAGTACTCGGACCAATAATAATTTGATCAGGATGACAGGGCACGCCACGTGATTGACTTAAATAGGCTTGAATTCCATTTCTTAAACTAGGTAAACCACGATAATCTGTCATTGACAAGATAGGAAGATTGTCTGGCGATAAAACTTGTTGATAAAGCCGCCCAATTTTTTGATATGGAAATAATGCTGGATCCGGAACTGATTTTGTTAAATCATATTTATGTTTCGATATTATTTCTGATTCTGAAATTGGAATGTCACAATCAATTAGAGGGTATTGATTAGTAATATTGGCTACAAAATAACCTTTTCGTTCAATCGAATAGATGTATCCCTCATCTAATAATTGATTATAGGCACCCAGTACAGTATTTTGACTAATCCCATTTTGCATTGCTAATTGACGCTTACTAACCAACTTATCGTTATATTTCAATTCCCCTCGATGTATTTTATCTTTGATATCTTGATAAACTTGTAAATAAAGGGGGGTGTCAATCATTTGATTTAAATTTAGTTCCAATGAAACCTCCTACAACCATCTGGTACCATCCAAATACTATTTTTTGATACTATTAATAGTATCAGTTGTTCGGTAAAATATGAAGTACATTTCGATTGGAAATGAATAGAAAATATTAGGTGATGAATGATGAAGACAGAAATGATTATGGTAGTGAATGATTGGCCTGGATTAGGTAAAGCTGCTGCTTCAATTAATGTACCCATTTTGAATGCCGCGCAATACGAAGTGGCACTTTTACCTACATTATTATTATCTACACATACAGGATTTGAAGGATTTGTTATCAAATCACTGGGGGATTCCTTTATGGAATTTGCGAAGCATTGGCAAACACAACCAGTCAAATATCCAGCGATATTAACTGGCTATTTTGAAAATGCCGCTCAAATCGAACAATTTGTCACTTATCTCGAAATAATCCGATTAGACCAAGCTCAAGATGCCATCGTTGTAACCGATCCGATTATGGCAGAAGGGGGACAGCTTTACCCAGGATTTACCGAAGAGATTATTATTGGAATGCGCCATTTATTAAGTCAGTCTGATATCATTCTTCCGAATATTACGGAGGCCTATCTATTAGCTGATTTACCTTATCAACCGAGACCGACCCATGATGAATTATGCCAACTTACTGAAAAGTTGCATCAACTCGGTCCAGATAATGTTATTATCACAGGAGTTCACCATAATGAACAAATTGGTTTCTTTTTAAGTCAAAAAGACCATGAACCTGTCTACATTATGCACCAATATTATGAAACAGAATATTGCGGCACCGGAGATACCGCTATTAGCTTGCTAACGGTGTTTCACTTAGCCGGTGATTCTTTGGAGAATTCACTCAAAAAATCAAGTATCTTACTTGAAGAAGCCATGAATGTATCATATCAGCAAGGACGATCAAGAAATATGGGAATTAACTTCGAGAAAATTCTTCCTAAAATCGCTACAATGATGACAAAGAATATTTAAATCAAAACAGCACTCAGAAAAATTCGAGTGCTGTTTTCTTATGCTTGAGTACGTTGTAGTCTTTCTCGACGAAGAAAATATAGCGAAATTATTAAAGTAATCAATTCTGAAATGGTTAGGCAAAGCCAAATAATACTTGACCCGAATAGATTTGGGAAGGTAAAGACAACCAACGCAACCACGATGTAGCCACGCATCAATGAAATAATTAATTCATCTCGAGGCCGTTGAACTGCCGTTAAATAACCACCAATACCAATATTAAAACCTAAAATTAAAAACGAACTGCTAAACAGGCGCATGGCTCTAACCGCTAACTCAATAAATTCTGCTTCCATATGATTTAAAAAGATGGATAAAACTGCATTCGGGAAGAGTTGAATCAATAATACCATCATAGAGCTACTTACAAGAATCGTATACAAAACGTATTTCCTGAGTTGTTTAACATGTGTCATGTTCTTAGCGCCAAAATTATAACTCAATAAAGGCTGACTACTTTGAACAATCGCTAACATCGCATTTACGATTAAATTCATCAAGTATACAATCACAGAGAAAACAGCAAGTCCGTTAACGCCATAATGATTTGCGATGACTTGATTAAAAACCAAAATAGTAAATCCAGTAGACATTTCTGTGAGCGCTGCAGGGAAGCCAAAGCGAATCATATCACGTAGATCAATCCGACGCATCTTAAATTTAGTAAATTTTAAATTTGCACGATCCGATAGAAAATGAAGCGTATACCCAATACACGGAAGAACTTGCGATATCCCGGTCGCAATTGCGGCGCCACGCACACCCAAGTGGAAAATATAAATGAATACGTAGTCTAAAATAATATTGGTTAGAGCTGATACAACCATAAATATAATCGCTAAGTGCGGATGGCGATCTGCTTTCACCATAATTTCAAACATATAGGTCATACAGAAGAACGGACTAAATAAAATAATCGTTCCTAAATAAGCTAGCACATACTCATGGATTTCCGGTTCAGACCCAAGCAGAAGGGCAAGCGAATTTAAGTTAAAATAAGCAACCAAGGAAATGACAAGGGATACTCCTAGAGCAAGTGATAGTCCCATCGTAAAGTATTGATTCCCTCGTTGAATTCTTCCTCTACCTAACGAATAAGTAATTAAATTAGAAGTTCCAATCGCTAAGAGTATCGCACTCGCAAAAGAGAGCGTTACAAAAGGCATTGAGACATTTACTGCTGATAAAGCGAGGGGGCCAACACCTTGACCTACAAAAATACCATCAACCATCGTATAAGTTGAGTATAAAATCATTGAGCCAATCGTTGGCACTAAGTATTTTAGATATGTTTTAAATAATTTCTTTGTTTCCAATGAATAAAAGCCTCCAAAAATGATATAATACCACTATAAAGGTTGGAGTCGGTCCAAGGTCAAGGAGAATTATGAAACTACACTATACAATCGGTGAAATTGCTAAATTATATAACATTACGACCGATACATTGCGTCATTATGAGAAGGAAGGACTATTAATCCCTGAGCGAGCATTAAATGGTTATCGTATCTATACGTTATTTGATATTTGGAAACTCAATGTGATTACAACAATGAAACGTTTAGATATCTCATTGAAGGAAATCAAACAATTTCTAGAAGAGCGGTCGGTTGAAAAAGAAAAAGCCATTTTGAACCAAGAATTGCAATTTATTGAGGAGCAGATTAACTCCTTAGAAAAGCAGCGGCATTACATCAATCATCGAATCTTCGCTTTAGAAGATGCCCAAACAAATGATTTAATTAATCAAGTCCGATTCATCGATTATTCCGAACGGAAAATTATTCATTTAGAAGAAAAGATTGAAACGGATAACGAAGTCGACTTAGCCTTTCATCAATTAATGCAACAATCAAAAGAAACAATTCAAATATATAACCGCGATTTCGCTGTCTTACTTCCAATTGAGAAAATTCATCAAAGAAAATATAATGAATATAGTGATGCAATACTCATTGTAGGGGAGGGCCAGCCATACGACCGAACCCTTCCTCAAGGAACTTATGCAACATTGCGTTATCAAGGCTCTTATCAAAATGCTGAAAAAGCTTATAATCAGCTTCTGTTGCGAATAAAGTCGCTCGGATATCACCCAGGGCCATATGCAATTGAACGGTACTTAATCGATATTAACCAAACTTCAAATATTGATGAATATGTTACAGAACTGCAGGTGATCATTGAGTAAAAAAACTATATTTTTAGTTGCCATATTATCTTTATCAGTCTAAGAAATCATTATTGAATAAAAAAATTATTATCTGATTTGACTTTTTTATTATTATTAATTATGGGAGGAAATAATTATGAAATATTGTCCAAATTGTGGTACTGAAGTTAAAGAAGAGGATTTATTTTGTCCAACGTGTGGTACTAAACTAGAGAAAAACTCACACAGCACGTCGCTCACTAAATTCAAAATTGGAAATCGGACATTAAATCTACCTAAATATACTATTCCAGTAGGAATCTTATTATTATTCATCCTAATATATTTCAGCTTTTTCAGAAGTAGTCCACTGAGTGGCTACTGGGTGAATGAACGTCCAGAAGACCAATTTTATTTATTTAATGGTCAAGAAGTCAAAAAAACACATACTGATTATTCTGAATACTTAAAAGTTACATCCAACAACCAAGCTGAGTTTGTTTTTGAATACGATTTTGTATCAGATCATAAAATAAATTTTAAACTGAAAAAGCAAGGTAATCACTATCAAATTGACCCTAAATCCGTCACATTCAATTTAAATTTTGAGGATTATATTGAAGACAACTGGCTATATCTGTCAAAAGACGAGATTACAGATATTCTTAAAGGGAATATTCCAAGTTCATTTTATGAGGAAGACCCAGCCTTAATTAAAGCCATAACACCTTATATTGAACACTCAAACGATAGTTATCGACTTAAAATGACCGTAGCACAAGCAATGGGTGTTTTTCACGAGTTACCAACTGACTCACTGGAACTCTTAGAATATTATTATGATTTTTCACTCGATGAGCTAGATAAAGAAATCAATGATTTCCTAAATGGATTTATTTTTAATTTAAACAATAAACAAATTCTATTCGTCGAACACTCCAATCCATCCGCATTGAGTTTTGTCGACTTGGATGATGATTTTTATCTAAAACTTTATCGAATTGACTAATAAACGAAAGGTGAAATGAATGACGATAACTTCATTATTTCAAGCCAAACAATTAAGTTATACGGCACCCGATGGCTACCAAATTATTGAATCTGCTAATTTTGATATTAAGGAGGGAGAATCGGTCTTAATCACCGGTCCCTCTGGGAGTGGTAAATCCACTTTATTAAAATTATTAGCCTTAATGATTTCTCCCACATCAGGGACACTAGCCTATCAAGGTAAAAATATTGCATCTTATGATCCAATCGAATATCGTAAGGAAGTTTCATATTTCTTCCAAAACCCACTACTTTTTGATCAAACCGTCGAAGAAAACTTATCTTTCCCATATGAGATTCGACATCAAACCTTTGACAAAGCCCATGCGATTGATTGGCTTCGAAAAGTCCGTCTTGATGCATCCTACTTAACAAAACATATTGAAGAACTGTCAGGGGGAGAACGTCAACGAATTGCTTTTATTCGTAATTTATTATTTTTTACCCGAGGTGTTATTACTTGATGAAGTTACATCTTCATTGGATAAAATAAATCGTGAGATCATTGCGCATGTCATAAAAGATTTAAAATCTGAACGCGAAATTACCGTACTGATGGTGTCACACTTAGACGAAGATTTAACTCATTTTGACCAAGTACTTCAAGTAGAAGATAAGAAAGTAGGGCAGAGCGATGAATTCAAATAATTTATCCATTTACTCATTACTTTTAACATCATTACTCTTGTTAGTTCCAGTCGTAATATCTTATAAGGAGCACTTAGATGTTGAAAAAGAAGTCTTAGTAGCAGGAATTCGAGCTGCGATACAACTATTTATTATCGGATATGTTTTACAATTTATTTTTAATGTTAATAATCACTTATTAACAACTTTAATGATTATTTTTATGATTTTTAATGCCTCAATGAATGCGAAACGTCGTTCAAAAGGAATTAATAATGCTTTTTTCATCTCCTTTGTCTCTATCGGCGCAGGGGCAATCATTACACTGGGAATCCTCATTCTCACCGGCGCAATCCAATGGACACCACGAGAAGTGATTCCAATTATGGGCATGTTATCTTCCAATGCTATGACTGGAATGAGCTTAACCTTTAACTCATTGCACAGCAAATTCACTGATCAACGACAAAAAGTACTCGAGAAATTGGCACTTGGAGCTACAATCCATCAAGCTTCAAAAACCGTCGTTAGAGAGAGCATTAAGACAGGGCTAATACCGAATATCGACTCAACCAAAATGGTAGGTCTTGTATCGTTACCCGGAATGATGACTGGGATGATTATGGCAGGCGCAGAACCAACGCAAGCCATTCGTTACCAATTGGTTGTAATGTTTATGATCTTATCTTCAATCAGTTGCTCAACGATTATTGGTGCATATTTAGCCTATCCTAAATTCTTCAATCAAAAAGCTCAATTAATTGTGGAAGAGAAGAAATAAAAATTCTAATAGCTATTAACTTGAGGAACAGTCTCAAATCATTTATATTTCCTTGATAAAATTAGGATACGGTTATAAAAAAGGTGAAAGTCTAACCGAAACATAATATATCCTTGACTAACTTAATGTTTTGTTCTATAATCGGGTTAGTATAATGCTATACATATATGTATCGCATAAGTTTTTAAAAAAGGGGAGGTATATTCATGAAAAAATTATTTTTAACCATCGTTTCTATCGTGTTGCTGTTACCTTCACATAATATATTTGCTGAAGAAAATTACAAAGTATATACAACTTCAGACGAAAATGCGGTTATTGAACAAATTTTAATTTCGGAAGATTCATTAATCCTATCTTTTGCTGGAGGTGCTATATACGAAAAATTTATTGAAATCATACCATACTTACAAATAGAAGACGAAGCGGCAATTAAAAATGCAAATCCAACTATGCCAAGTCAAAATCAACCGAATGAGTCTTTAGTTTCAAAAGCTAAGGAACTCGAAGAACAAGGTCTTGCTGATAGAGTAATTTATGGAGAATTGTCTAAAATTTATGACCAAGTTCAATATGTCGTTAAAATAAATGGATCGTTTATTATAGAATTTAATGGAATTGATATCTATAATAAAGATAACGTTCTAAGAGTTAGATATAACAAAGTTGTTGTCATTGACGCACAAATTGAAGATGATAAGTTAATCTTAGATAATATAGAATACACACTTGAATCTGAATCTGAGTAAACCCTTTTAAATAAAAGCAAGCCAACCTATTTTGATAGGGTTGGCTTGCTTTTATTTTTAATGTAATTTAATCATTGACTGGGGATATAACGTATGGTAGCTTTGTGGTAAGCTACTTGAAAATAAGTTCACAAGTGGATTCTCAAGAATGCGAATGATAAAGTGTCATAGGGTGTTAGTCAAACTTTTATCTTTCATATTAATTAGTTTACATAATATATATTATCGAACAATTATTTTAAAAGGAGTCTTTCTATGTTATTAGATGATATTATGCAACAATTAGCCAAAAATGGTCTTGCTATCTTTTCAACGGCTGATCAAGATGGTAATCCCCATGCAAGACCGATTCATATTGGTTTAGCAAACGAAGATGGTATTTATTTTATGACAAGTCCGGATACTCACTTTTACCAACAACTAATGGCTATCCCAAAAGTTGCCATTACAAGTTATCGTGAAGAAGATTATTTTATCGAAGTAATCCGAATTGAAGGTGATGTTCGACCAGTTGATCGTACAATGCTAGATGTTTTGCTACCAAATCATCCTTATATTGATCAAGTTTATCCTAATCACACTGATCATTCATCAATGCAAGTCTTTCAATGTTACCAAGGGGTTGGTTTTTACCATAGTTTAACACAGGGACATCGATATACCTTTGATTTCAAGTCTAATCAATCGAGTAGGAGACTAATCATTAGTTGATTAGTCGTCCTCTCACACCACCGTACGTACGGTTCTCGTATACGGCGGTTCAATAATGTAAGTACACTTGCTCTGCCAACTGGG